>DAIRET010000273.1:0-2705 GCA_036795455.1 Ignavibacteriaceae bacterium | reverse complement strand
AGTATTAAATAGTTTTTTCCGTTATGAACAGTCCAATTGAAATCGAAATAAATGAATTAAGGGAGAAAATAAGCAGGCATGATTACAATTACTATGTTTTGAATGAACCGGTAATCCCGGATGAAGAGTACGATTTCCTGATTAAAAAACTCGAGAAACTTGAGATTGAAAACCCGCATTTAATAACTCCTGATTCGCCAACACAAAGAGTTGGTAAAGACCTTACGAAAGAATCGAAACCTGTCTCACACAAATTCCCGATGCTTAGTTTGGCAAATACTTACAGCAGTGAAGAATTATATGAATTCGATAAAAGAATAAAAAAAGATTTACCCGCCGGTGAGTCGGTTGAATATGTTGTAGAATATAAAATTGATGGTGCTTCCGTAAGTATTAACTACACAAATGCGAAATTGAATAAAGCAGCTACCCGTGGAGACGGTACAACCGGTGAAGAGATAACTCACAATATTAAAACTATAAAATCAGTGCCTTTGACATTACGTGGAATAAACAGGTATTCTGATTCGCTTTCCGATATTGAAGTCAGAGGTGAGATATATATGGAAGTTGAGAGTTTTAAAAAGCTCAACCAGGAAAGAGAATTAACAGGTGAAAAACTTTTTGCTAATCCCCGTAACGCATCTGCCGGAACAATAAAATTGCAAGATCCGAAAGTAGTCGCCCAAAGACCGTTATCGATTTTTGTTTATTATTTATTAAGTGAAAACCCGGAGTGGAATACGCACTACGAAAGTTTGATACTTCTAAAAGAGCTTGGTTTCAGAACAAATTCCGAATTCAAACTCTGTAGAAGCATTGATGAAGTACTGGAATACTGCAGGGAACTTGAGGAAAAACGCGATAAACTGCCTTACGAAGTTGACGGTGCGGTTATAAAAGTGAATTCACTAAAACAACAAAAACTACTTGGAAATATTGCTAAATCGCCGAGATGGGCAGTAGCTTATAAATTCAAAGCGAAGCAGGCATCTACCAAACTAAAAAAAATAACATGGCAAGTCGGAAGAACCGGGACAATTACTCCGGTTGCTGAATTAGAACCGGTGTTTTTAGCGGGTTCAACTATTAGCAGGGCTACGCTCCACAATTTTGATGAGATTCAAAGAAAAGATATTAGAACCGGCGATATAGTCATTATTGAAAAAGGGGGTGATGTAATTCCCAAAGTAGTAGAAGTTGATTTAAGTAAACGAGATAAAAATTCAAAACATGAAACTCCTCCTTCAAATTGCCCGGTATGTAACTCGGTTTTATACAAACCTGAAAATGAGGTAGCATTTTATTGTGATAATTCAGAATGCCCGGCTCAGGTTAAAGGAAGAATCGAACATTTTTCTTCTCGTGGAGCAATGGATATTGAAGGTTTGGGTGAAGCTCTAATCGAGCTTTTTGTTGAAAAAGGGTTCCTTAAAACTTATGCAGATATTTATCAGTTAAAGGATTACCGTACCGAATTAACTCAAATTGACAGGCTGGGTAAAAAGAGTGTTGATAATCTTCTTGCCGCAATTGAAAAGAGCAAATCAAAGCCATTTAATAAAGTATTATTTGCTCTTGGAATTCGTTTTGTCGGTGATGGCGTTGCCAGGAAATTAACAACATATTTCAAATCAATTGATGAATTGATTTCAGCAAGCGAAGAAGAGATTAACTCGATTTACGAAATTGGACCAAGTATCAGTAAAAGTATTAAACTATTTTTTTCAGATTCCAACAACCTGCATTCAGTTGAAAAACTTAAAGAAGCGGGTTTGAAATTTACTTCTGAACAAAAACAAGTTGAAAAGAATTTCTTTACGGGTAAAACTTTTGTCCTTACCGGCGGATTAACAACTTTATCAAGGGACGAAGCATCAAATAAGATTATTAATCTCGGTGGTAAAACCGCTTCATCGGTAAGTAAAAAGACTGACTATGTAATAGCAGGTGAAGCTGCAGGCTCTAAGTTTAAAAAAGCGGAAGAGTTAGGCATAAAGATTTTGTCGGAAGACGAATTTATTAGTTATTTAAATAACCCGGTTTTGGAATGATTACAAGATTTCTTTGGTGGCTTCTTCCGTACTTAACGGGACAAAAATTAAAACACAAAAACTTTGATTCATTTGCCGGAAAGATAAAAAATGTCTTTTTAATTATGCCTGAAAATGAGCCGGATGTTAAAGGATCTCAAATTCTAATCGATTCTCTTATTACTAAAGGGAATTCGGTTACTGTATTAATTAACGGTGAACGGCTTGCTTTACTGAAAAATAGTTATTCATACAAAGCCATTGAGTATTTTAATACGGATAGGTCAAAGCTCGGCTTTCCGAAAACCAACCTTAAAGGTTTGTTAAGAAAAGTAAGAACAGACCTTGTAATAAACCTTCACAGGGAACCAGACATTTTTTCTGTTTATTGTGCTGGTTTAATTCTATGCGAGTACAAAGCAGCGTTTGCTTTACAGACGAATGGTACTTTTTTCAATTTACAGTTCAAAGCAAATAATCAAAACCCGCAGGAATCTTATAAAAATTTCTTAAATTGTCTATATATGTTTTTATAACTAAATAAGCGACTATGAATTTCGAAGTAGAACAAAGAGACGACATTACAATTTTCAAATTGAATGAAAAGAAGCTTGATACAAACATATCAGGCTTGATAAAAGCCGAATTCACATTACTTGTAAAAGGTGAAGG
>DAIRET010000272.1:0-2719 GCA_036795455.1 Ignavibacteriaceae bacterium | reverse complement strand
TCAATTTCAGTTTTATTGTTATGAATGATTGTCGGTGAAGCATCAATACATTCTGAAAGATGGGAGCCGTATGTATCTAAAACTGAAATCTTATCCTGGTTGTTTGCAATTTTTATCCCTTCGATAAAAATTCTTCCGGTATTTTCACATGGCGAACTGCCTGAAAAGACGACTATCTCACAATTGCCAATCATCTTTTCGAGTTTTGTTAAAAATTCGTTTACTTCATTTTCTGTAACAACAGAATTACGCCCGAAAAAATTAGTAACCGTTACAGGTGAGCCTCCAATAACAACAGAACCAAACCTTGTTTCATCTTCTGTTCGAATCGAAGAAAAACCGATTTTCTCATCTTCAAGTAAATGCCTCAGCTTTTTACCATTGTTTCCGCCAAGAAAAGTAAATACCATGTTAGGTGTTTTTAGGCAGTTTAATTGTCTGCTTACGTTTATCCCTTTACCACCAGCCTGAAACTCTTCTTTCGGATTCCGATGGCTTTTACCAAATTCAATTGAATCATACGTTAAACGAAGTTCGAGAAGCGGATTTAATGTTACTGTCAATATCATAAAATACTTATTTGAATCTATTCACATCCCCGTAGAATGGGGTAATTAATCGATAATCGCCGAAACCGGTATAATCCATAAATACGAACTGCCTGTTAAGTTCGTAGTAATGCCAAATTTCATACGGTTTGGAGTTTAGTTCAAATGGATGCCGGTCTACATTGCTTGGAGTACCGAGAATAATATAAACCATTCCCATATCGGTTCGCCAGCCTTCAACATAGTGAGTAAAGTTTTTATTTGCATACTCTACACGCCGGTAATATTCGTTAAACACCTCATTTTCCGATGTTGCCGGGTTCCGGTCTTTACTCTTCCAGTAGTCGAAAAATCGCTGCAGTTTTTCTTCATCCGAACCGGCTTTCCTAATTGAATCCAATTCGGAGGAAGATGCAATATAGAGCATCTGGTCTATTGCTTTGTTGATATCCTTTATAATAAACGGCACTCCAGGCAGCCGTGCAATAAATCTTTTTTGGGTTGAAACAGAGTATTCGCTTTTTTCATCTACTATTTGAACTGTAAGCATATAGTCACCAAGTCCAAGATCAATACCTTCGATTTTCTTGTAGAGTTTGTTTTCACCTTTTGTAACAGCAACTACTTCCGATGCGTTATACGAAATGCTCTTTTTCTCAACCGAAGCAATCGTATAGTCGATTTTTATTTCTGCATCCTTGGAGGAGACAATCTCGAAATAGAGCGGTAGTCCGTCTTTGGCACTTAATACACTACGTGAAACATTCGGATAAATCGTATTGCTTTCGGGCGACCAGTGTTTTGCTTCCACAATTATTACATCGCTCAGCATTATACCGTTTGTAAAATCCCTAACTGTTACAAGGTTCTCCGCTTTGAATTCCTTTCTTGAATCTTTGTCCTCAACAATTATTCTTAAATAGTACCTTTCAGGGATAAGTAAAAAGCCGCGGTAACTTAAGTGATAGTTAAAACTCGAAAGGGTTTGTTCAAAGTCGTCTACTTCAACTTTCTCAAGCCACGATTTTTCATTCAGTAGTTTTTCTTTGTTTTGGTCGAAGATTGAAACCGTAATTGAGTATTCGGATTTAAATTTCCCGGTAGGGGCTTTAGTAAATCTAATTGTAGAAAAGGGAACCTGGACAAATATGTCAATTCTTGATGCGGAAGTATCGGGCTCGGGGAAGTTTACAATATCGTAATTGAAAACGGGGAGATATTGTTTTTCATCAGGCACACCGGTTGATTCAACCTGGGCATGCAGGTAAGAAAACGCAATTAATAAAGCAGCAACAGTAAGTAAAATTTTCATAATCAAGAATTTATAATATTTGCAAATAAATCATACTCATTAAAATCGAAAACTTCAGCACAATAAAAATTACCAATATTCACACGGTTATCAGCACCGTTTATCAATATTTCACCGTCAACTTCGGGTGCTTCGCGGAATGATCTGCCGACAAAGAAACCGCCTTCTTTTCTGTCAATCAATACTTCAAGTTTTCTCCCCGGTAATTGGCTATTTAAATTTAATGAAATTTCTTGTTGAATTTCCATTAAAATCTCTTTTCTTTTCTCTTTTTCTTTATGACTTATCTTGTCGCCGAGAACGAATGCCGGTGTATTTTCTTCAATCGAATAAGTAAAAACACCCAGTCGGTCAAATTTGAATTCTTTAATAAATCCGCACAATTCTTCAAATTCTTTTTTAGTTTCACCGGGATACCCTGTGATTATTGTTGTACGTAATACAAGTTCGGGTATTCTCTCTTTTAACGTATTTAACAGCTCAATCGTTCTTCTTTTAGTTATTCCTCGTCGCATTGACTTCAATATTTTATCCGAAATATGCTGGAGAGGAATATCAATGTACTTGCAGATTTTCGGGTTGGCTGCAATCTCGTCTATCAGATCATCAGGGAAATGTGAAGGATACGCATACATCAAACGAATCCATTTTATCCCGTTGATAAGACTAAGTTTCCGTAATAACTCCGCAAGATTCCTTCTGCCGTAAATATCTTTACCGTAATCCGTGGTATCCTGTCCTATTATAATAAGCTCTTTTGTCCCGAGTTTAGCCAATGCTTCTGCTTCTGCAACAAGTTCTTCTACTGTTTTCGATTTATGTAACCCCCTCATCAAAGGGATAGCACAAAATGAGCAGG
>DAIRET010000271.1:0-2722 GCA_036795455.1 Ignavibacteriaceae bacterium | reverse complement strand
CTTGCTCTTCCGTGTGCTGCTTCTTGCATATCAACATTCATATAGTTATATGCAAATACCGAACATCCTACAGGTGCTACGCCCACTGTTTTATCCTGAATATCCAGTTCTTGAATAACTTCCATCAAGATTTTATGAATATTACCATGACTGCAGCCAGGGCAATAGTGCATATAAGTATCAGTTAGAGTTTCCGGTTTTTTCCAGACTACTTCCATTTCTTCGAGTACTAATTTTTCAGACATTTTAACCTCTCAATCCTGAAGTACTGTTTTTTTTACTAAACGTTCAATTTCCAGGGCAATATCCTCGGGATTCATTATCATACCACCCATTCTTCCTTTAAAGTGAACCGGTTTTTTTCCATTCACACCAAGTTTCACATCTTCAAGCATCTGCCCGGCATTCATTTCTACAACTAAAAAGTTATCTGCTTTATCGGCAAGTTTATTCAGCCGTTCGTAAGGATACGGATAAAGTGTAATTGGACGGAACAGACCGGCTTTAATTCCCTTTTCTCTTGCAAGATCAACAGCCTTTTGTGAAATTCTTGCGGATAATCCGAAAGCAACAAGTACTATTTCAGCATCATCGGTTTGTATTTCTTCCCATCTTTTTTCGTTATCACAAATTTGCTTATATTTTCCCTGCAATTTTAAGTTAACTTGTTCCATTACTTCCGGTTCAATAAACAAAGATGTAATGATATTTCTTTCTCTCTCTTTCGGTTTTCCAACCGTCGCCCAGGATGGTGTTTCATGAGGCAGCGAACCTTCTGCAGGTAATTCTACTTTTTCCATCATTTGTCCAAGAGCACCGTCGGAAAGAATCATAACCGGGTTTCTGTATTTTTCTGCTAATTTGAAACCTTCAAACATAAAATCAGCCATTTCCTGAACCGAGGCCGGGGCAAGAACAATTAAATGATAATCTCCATGTCCGCCACCTTTAGTAGCCTGGAAATAATCTCCCTGACCGGGCTGAATTGTTCCTAAACCGGGACCGCCGCGATTAACATTAACAACAACACAAGGAAGTTCTGCTGCGGCAATGTATGATATTCCTTCTTGCATCAGGCTTATTCCGGGACTTGAAGAAGATGTCATTATTCTAGCGCCTGCACCAGCAGCACCAAAAACCATGTTTATTGCTGCTACTTCGCTTTCGGCTTGCACTAATTTAAAATTTCTATTGGGTAGTTCTTTTGAAAGGTATTCCAATACTTCAGATTGGGGAGTAATCGGGTATCCGAAATAAGCGTGCATTCCGGCTCTAATAGCGGCTTCGGCTAACGCTTCATTTCCTTTCATCAAGCGAACTTCTTTAACTCCATTTGATTCCATAGTAAGTTCCTCTAAATAGTTAAAATTATACGGCTTTAGCCGTTTTGGATTTCGGCATTCTATATACTGTTATAGCCGAATCGGGGCAAACTAAAGCACAATTTAGGCAACCAGTACAGTTGTCATCCTTTAATTCTGCAAATCGGTAACCCCGCAAATTAATTTGTCTGGAAAGATGAAGACTTTCCTGTGGACAGGCAACGATACACAATTCGCAGCCCTTACATATTTCTTTTGCTATTTCAACAGTGCCTTTTATCATAGTTTTCTCTTTTTTAAATGAATACATATAAAAGTCAATATACGTGCCAGAGGTGTATACTAAATTTCGTTTGTTTTTTCTTCTTAAAATGCCTTAAATTCAAGTGATTTCTAAATATTAGAAGTCTTTTTCCGAATGTTTCCTAATTTTGAGAAAGAAAAATACTTTTTTTAATGAATAATATCGAACGATAATCGAATCTACTGATTGGATTCTTTTACGCTTTATAAAAAGTTGTGTCATTTTGGGTGGAGTTAACTGTTAATTTTCATTTTATTTAATATTTCCTTAAAATCACTTAGTGCGACTTCATGGTTAATTTCTTTTTTTACCACAAAGGGACACGAAGGTCATCATCCAAAAGATCCTGTGGACAAAGGAACACGAAGGTTTTTCTCTTACTCACATACACGATTTAGCACCTGTACTTCAAACTCATTGTAAGATAAATTTCTCTTATAAATGAAAAATATCTTGTATTATTATAAGGTTTCGTGTATATTTGAAATAATTCAATATAATTGTCAGTATTTCCTATGTGTTTGAAAGAAATTGCAATGAAAAATATTAAAAGAGAACAATATCTAAAGAAAATCGAACCCTTTATTGAGAAAAACTTAATTAAAATTTTAGTCGGTCAAAGAAGGGTTGGTAAAAGTTTTCTTCTTTTACAAGTTAAAGAATTACTAACAATCAAAAACCCAAATTCCACGATCATTTTCATCGACAAAGAAAAGTATGAATTTGACAATATTAAAAACTATAAAGATTTAATAGATTACGTTGAATCAAAAACAGAAAATGATAAGTTTAATTACTTATTAATTGATGAAATTCAGGATATTGCAGAATTTGAAAAAGCCCTTAGACATTTTCAATCTTACGAAAACTTTGATATTTATTGTACAGGCAGTAACGCAAATTTATTATCGGGTGAACTTGCAACATTTTTGGGTGGAAGACACATTGAGATTAAAATTAATAGTTTATCATGGAAAGAGTTTTTATTATTCCATCAACTACCCGACAATGATGAAAGTTTAGATAAGTATATAACTTATGGAGGACTACCATTTTTAATTAATCTTGAACAAAATGAAAATGTTGTTTATGAATA
>DAIRET010000270.1:0-2746 GCA_036795455.1 Ignavibacteriaceae bacterium | reverse complement strand
GGGTCTAATTTTGAAAGCATCCCGTTGATTGCCGATTCAACCAACTTATCAACTTCAACATCTTCAACATAAAACTTCTGAGTAAAAGTTAAAACATCGTTGAATTTCTTTATGTTTTCAATCAACCCGTCGCCTGAAATTACTTTTTGAATTTGTGTTCCAAGAAGTATCCCGGAAGTAAGGATGATTATCATTAAAGGGATTTTGAATTTTTTAGCGTTCATTTCATACCTGCTATAGTTTTATTAAAAGCGATGTCCCAAACAAAATTGATTTTTCATTATTCGCATTTTGCTTTGAATTGGTTTGATGTTCCAATTCTGTTGAGATAAAAATATTATTATACGGCTCAAATATAAGTCTAATTAAAAGTCTTCTGAAGTATTCCCGGTCACCGTCAAGAAAAGTAACCTGTTCCGAATCTACGGTTCTATGCCCGGTATTCACCTCTCCGCCGACATTACGAACCAAATTGCCATTAGTATCAACTATATTTGCACCGTGTACAGTATAACCGAATTCCAAACTCAATTTGAATCTATGCGTAAATCTATAATTAATTCTACCAAAGTACAATTCACTATTTGGTGGTGTAGATTCATTAAGTTGATAATTATAATTCGTAAAGTTATTATCTTCAATCCTATGAGTAAACACATAAGGATCAACCCGGTAATACTCCATTGAAAAATCAACCGGAAAATAATTATATAGATTATAAGATGAAACTCCAAAGTGATAAGCTGCTTGATTTCCCCACCAACCGGTTCCGAGCTTGGATGCGTTAATATCATCTATTAAAATTGTCGAGAAAAATTTTAACCCTTTTATGCTATTGTTTGTGAAATCAAGAAACAGCATTGCGTTATCTCTATCACGGTTGGAATGTTCAACCGACTTGTAAAAATTAAACGGGTTTATGTAAGAAAGATCAATACCCCTTTTAGAATAGACGACAATTTCTCCTAACCCGAATGAAAAATGTTTGGATAAATTAAACCCGATCCTGTGATAGGAAATATACTTTTCATTTATAGTAGAGATATCTCCCGATAAAGAATCGAAAATAGTTGTTTGTTTACCGAGCAGTTTTCCATGAAGGTACGAATAAGAAAAGAAATCGTAATTAATATTGAAAGATAAATAATCAAATGCCGGGGCATTGTTACCGAGAATTGATTTTATATTACCGTACCCAATTTCTTTTCTATCACTTCCGATTTTGAATCTGACTTCGTTGAAGTCTGCGGTAAGATAGCCGTGAGTTTCATCGAAGAACGATTCATCCGGTTTTTCATTAAACTTGAAGTTGTATTGTAATTCTCTCTTTTGGAGAGATGCAACTTTATCACCGGAAGCATTTCCATTAGCACCGTATAAACTAAAACCGAATTTGTTCAGAAAAGTTCCTCTTATTTCTCCACCGATGCTGCCAAGAAACGACTTATAAGAACCAGACTGATTGAACAAAAGATATTCTCCGCTTGCATTTAGGTTGATAAATATCGATGCTTTTTCTTTACGGTTAAAGAAGAAAAGATATTTTTCCTTTTCAGATAAAAAGGAATACCCTTTTGTTAATAATGCCTCAGCGTTTTTTAGTGTTCCGAAAATCTCGAATTCAAATTCAATTATATAATCATCAAGTACTCTTTCATCAATCTTATCTAATTCTTCCTTTCGCCCGATTGCTTCCGTAAGATGTTCTGCAATTACTCTTCTTGTTTGCGGTTTTTCAAATGAATCGTAATTCTTAATGATGTGCAATGCAGACAACCGCTCCAAAAAATCATACACCGGGTGACCGGACTGAACATATTCCACCTGTGCTGAAAGCGGAATAACTAAAACCAAAAGGAAGAATAACTTTTTCATTTAACGAACCTGTTCCCATTCTCTTGACAAAGATTTCTTCTTTAACACAACAGATACAGAGTTTTTAAACCATAATGCAGTTACATTCCAATAACCGATTTTTCTGTACCGCCGCGGAGATTCATAAATACATAGTTCTTTTGCAAATAAAATTTTGCCATGTCTTCTAATTCTTTTAAAAAGGTCAAAATCCTCGCCAGCAGTGAGATTCTCTCTATTTCCACCGACTTTGTTGAAAATATCTTTCCGAACAACCTGACACTCGCCTCTTCCCATTCCCATTCCTACACTGTTTAACATACTAAAGTATGAATTGTAGAAACCATGAAACAGTTTGTCTACAAGAGTTTCTTCAACCGGTGCGATATTTACTTTACAAGTCATTGCCAGGTAGTTAGAATTTAAAAACTTGTTTTCAATATACTCAAAAAACTTAAACGGGTCTTGAATCAGTACATCTCCATTTAAAAATATTAAAACATCACCATTGGAATTATAAGCGCCGTTATTTCTGCCGAAAGCAATAGTCTGAACATCTTTTTTATCGGCACAAATAATCCTGTCGGCAAGTCTTCCGGCTATTTCAAGTGTTTTATCCGTACTTCCGCCATCCGAGATAATGATTTCATAACTGTACTTCTCTCTTAGCAGTTTATTATTTAGTTGTTCAAGAATGCCGGGTAACAATTTATCTTCATTAAGAGTAGGAATAATAATACTATACTTCACGAATAACCTTTAATAACAAATAGCAAAAAAGACTGTTTTATTATTGATGCGAATTCCAGGCATCGGGAAATGCCATAGATTTAAAGTGTTTTTAATAAACTGTCCGAATGAACCGCTAATAGGTAAATAATCTGCATCAATA
>DAIRET010000071.1:0-13849 GCA_036795455.1 Ignavibacteriaceae bacterium | reverse complement strand
AAGAAGCAAACTGCGGGGGTTTAATTACAATCGAAAAAATGAACATCATTAAGTATGTATCGAATAAAAGAAAATGATTAAAGCCGCCGAAGGTGCATTAAAAAGCATTTTCTCTCCGACACTAAAAGATAACTCACTTATTCTTACGGATGAATACTCTTTGAGTATTGCTGCGGCATTCAAAACTGCACTAGAAAATTTAGGCTGTGAAGTTGATATTTATACAATTGATAACAAATATCGTCCTTTGAAAGACGTCCCCCCCGAACTTGAACTACTTTTACCCGGGAAAAAGATGGTGCTGAATATTCTGCGTGCTTATTCTGAGGAAATTCCTTTCAGAATAAAATGGATATTCAAAGTTGAAGAGAATAAGCAGATTAAAATGGGACACATGCCCGGCATTACAGAAGAGATGATGTATGGATCGGTTAATGTGGATTTCAGTTTGATGATGCAGACCGCAGAGCATATAAAGAGTATGATGAAAAATGCCGAAACTCTCCATATTGCCACCGAAGAAGGGACAAATATTCTGCTGGGAGTAAAAAATAGAATTTTTTCGTCTGATGTAGGAATTAAAGAAGGTGAAATGTGTAATCTGCCGTGCGGAGAAGTTTATTGCGCTCCTTTAGAAGATGCTGCAAATGGGGTTGTTGTTTTTAATGCAAGTATCGGCGATATCGGTTTATTGAAACATCCTTTGAGAGTTTTTGTTGCCGAAGGAAAAATAACAAAATTTGAAAGTGATGATCCGGAACTTGTAAAAAAGATAACTGAATTAACAGAAGTTGATGATGATGCCAAAATAATCGGGGAGCTGGGAATCGGGATTAACCCCGGCGCAAAAATAACCGGGAATATGCTTGAAGATGAAAAAGCCCTTGGCACCGCACATATTGCTTTCGGTAATAATGAAGATTTTCCGGGTGGTGGGAAAAATAGATCGAAAATCCACAGAGATTATCTATTCTATCGTCCCAACATAAATGTAAAATATACCAACGGGGAAACAAAAACTATCTTACGAAATGGCGTAATACTTCACTAAATCTATAGTTAAACAACTGTTTGATTCTTGACCTGACTATTTTCGCTTCTCCTAAAAATCATTTAAGATTTTGCAATTCATTGAGAAGAGAATCATGTTCCTTCTTCCATTCCTTTTTGCTTACATAAAACCCGAATACCGAAAGTGAAATAAAAAACAAAATCCAGACTACTAAAAGCAGGTTCAGGTCGTCTGTATATTTTAATAAACTTGAGATAAATATTATCCCGCCACCTGTTCCAAGCATTAAAAGCAGAGGGATTATAATTATCCAATCGGAAATGTTCATATATCTAAGACGCCTCTCCGCATAGCTGATAAAATCAACAAGCGGAAGAGTGAAAAGGAAATTTGATGGAGTTCTATATCTGACATATAAATAAACAGCTCCCAATATTAATCCAACCCCTATTAAATCATACCCAATACTTATAGCTCCGTTTACTTGACTAAGTTTTGAAAAATAGAATATACTTAAAATCACCAGTATCAAGCTCCAGTATATTGTTTTTTTTCTCTGCTTTATTAAGTCAGCTTTGAATTGTTCTACAAATTTATCAGGCGTTACGTCTTTATTAATATCTTTTAAAACCTCCTGCCCATTCTGCTCAGTTTGCATTTGCTTAAAATCTTCAAGTTCCATGTTTCAGTTTCCATTCATTCTTAATTTGATTTTTAATTCTATGAATTCTTACCCGAACATTGCTTTCGGACAACCCTGTAATTACCGACATATCTTTTGTATCAAGGTCTTCAAGATATAAACTGACAAGTGCTTTATCGGAAGCCGGGAGATTATCAACAAAACCTCTGAAAAATTGTAATTTGCCTTCTTCTTCCTTGTAGATTTCTCCGTCAGTGGTACTGTTGTTAAACACTGTTTTGGTTATTGGTACAAATAGCGAGCGATTCCTTTTTATTTTCAATAGATAAGTAATGCAAACATTCACTGCTATCCGGTATATCCACGTTTTTAATGATGCTTCACCTCTGAAACTTTTAATATTAAGCCAGATTTTCAAAAGTGTCTCCTGGTATGCATCTTTTGCATTATCCATGGAGCAAAAAAAATGAGAACAAACCCGGAAAATCATTTTGCCGTATTCTTCGACTGCTTGTTTAAATAATTCGTCTTGATTCATTATATATGCCTTTTACATAAACAATAGACACACGAAACTTAAAATTGTTACAGCTTGTTTTAAATAATAATTATTGCCGGCAGGACATCCATTCGTTTGTAAAGTAAAAATTTATACACCATATCGATTTTATCAGGAAGAAAAGAACTTTCCTATCGAATCACAAATAAATTTAATTTCATCTTCTTTAAGGTCCGGGTAACTTGGAAGATTGATCCCTCTCCAGCCTAAAAACTCGGCAACCGGCAGCTTCTGATATTTTTGTGAAAACATCGGCATTGTGTGGACGGGGTAGAATGTAGGACGGGTTTCTATTCCGTTTGATTTGAGATGTTCTCTTAATTCTTCACGGACTTCCGGGCTTTCCACCAATATCGAATACATCCAGTATGTATGAAAAACATTTTCTGTTTCCGAATGAGGCGTAACCGGATAATTTGATAAAAGCTTTGTGTAAGTATCCGCCAGTATTCTCTTCTTTTCAATTTTTTCATCCGACTTTTCTAATTGTGCCAGCCCGATTGCAGCACAAATATTAGTCATTCTATAATTGAAACCGAGAACATCATGCCAGTACTCGCGGTATTTTGCAAGTCCGTGCATTCGGAGGTGGTATGCTCTATCCCATAAAGTTTCGTCATTTGTAACAACCATTCCGCCTTCGCCGGTTGTTATTGTTTTGTTGCCGTAAAAACTGAAGCATGAAATATCGCCGAAAGAACCGACATGTTTTCCTTTATATTTAGAACCGAAAGCTTCCGCACAGTCTTCAATTAAAAATATGTTATGCTCTTTGGACATTGCAACAAGTTCGTCCATTTCGCAAGGATGACCGTACAAATGAACAACCATTATCGCTCTTGTTTTGGGGGTGATTTTTTTTCTTACGTCGGCAGGATTCATCTGCCATGTTGATTCGATTGAATCAACAAACACGGGGGTTGCCCCTGCATGACAAATCGTACTTACCGAAGCGATGTATGTAAATGATGGGACGATAACTTCATCTCCCTGACCGATTCCAAGCGTTACAAGAGCAAGATGAAGGGCTACTGTACCGTTGCTAACGCTTACGGCATGATTAACGCCTATCAGCTTAACAAAGTCATCCTCAAATCTTTTTATAAAATCTCCTCTTGAGGAAATCCATGAAGAATCAAGGCATTCGTTTACATACTTCTTTTCGTTTCCGTCAAGAGATGGCTGGTAAATCGGGATTTTGTATTTCATAAATTTGTCTATGTTTTATTTTTTGTAACTCTTTGCCAATGAAATTATTCTGTCCAAATCAATCATCTGAATACATTCAAGGTTATGCGGACAGACTTTTTTCCAGCAAGGCGAACACTCAAGGTTTTGGGGATAAAGTTTTTCTCCTCTCTCGTAAAGTTCTATTTCTGCATGGCAGGATAACCCGAACCAGGCTATAACATACTTCTTCAAACCGATTGCCATGTGCATTCCGAAACTATCACCGGTAATAACAATATCGGGAAGCGTCATGTAACAAATACCTTTTCGTATTCCTTCTGTAGTAGGAGTATTAATAATCTTCTTCCGGATTTCTTCAGGGAAAGAATTGATAATCTGCTCATTCCTTTCGGTGTCTTCCCGTCCGCCGAGTAAAACTAATTGCAGGTTATCGTCTTTGACCAATTCTGTTATAAGATACACGTGCTGTTCAACCGTCATTTTCTTATTCGGAAAAAGATTTGAACACCCGGTATTAAATCCCACATAAACTTTTGAAGGATCGTAATTGATTTTCTTTTTATACTCTTCAACGAAAGTTTTTTCTTCTTCCGTTAATTCAAGTATGTAAGGGTCTTTTTTATATTCAAGTTCAAAAACTTTGTGAATAATTTCGAGCCCTGATTTTTCATTCTCCCTAAATTTCAATTGATCGTTATTGCCGAGAATATAGCTGTACATTGCCCCTTCATTCGCCGGAATGATTTTACCGTCTTCATTCATTAAAAAGCCGAGTTTACTTTTGGCTTTTATTTCATTAGCGAAAGCACATGCATAATCGGATTTATCCGCATTCATCATGTAATCAAATTCAATGTTACGGACTATCATTCTGTGCTCATCGTTCCATAGATAAAGTTTGTCGATGTATGGATTGTTGAATAAGATTTTTTCCGCTGCGGGCTGTGTAATCCAGTAAATAGTGCTAACCGGAAATTTCCTTTTTATTGCATAAAGAATCGGTGTGTTATCAAGTACGTTACCGAGAGCATCAAGCGATATTATTAAAATCTTCACTCCCATTTTATGGTCATCGTCATCATGCTGGCAACCATTTTCAAGACACTCAACATAAGAGTAACATGGTTTATAACCGGAATACTTTTTACACTTCGGAATTTTCAAATCGTTAAAATTCATAGTCCTTACTTATTTGTTATTAAATCGATTAATTTTTTGTCCCCGCCTAAAACGTCATAAAGGGACGCATAGAGTTTATAACTTCTTCTATACCCAGTCCGTGTTCTATGCCGCATGTATTTTGATCGGCGCTGCAATATTTTTTACAATTTTCTTCCGATACTTCAAGGTTAATTGATTTTTTATTGATCACGCCCCATATTTTTGCTGAACTCATCGGTCTGTGGCAGTGGATACCGATACATCTAATATTTAAAGCATCTGCTATATGTATTGGTCCTGTAGAAGAACATACAAACAGGTCGGCTTTAGAAATAAACCGGATCAACGCTCTTAAGTTAGTTAATTCTTTTGAAACATCGATAATTTTTTCGCCGCCGATGCCTTTAACTTTTTTAATAAAATCATCCGACATTTCAACTGCGGTTAAGAACAGTTTAACTTTGTTTGTATCGAACGTTTCAAAAATCTTTTCGATTAAACTCAGGTATTTTCCTTCGCTCCAATTAGGAGCCGAGCCGCGGCTGCCTGTATGTATTACAAGTTTAAAATCGCCCGGCAATATCCTTCTCTCAACCAAAAACTTTTCTGCGTCTTCTTTCTCTTTATCCGAAAGAAATATTTCCGGTTGAATGTTGTTGGTAACAACGCCAATTTTACGGGCTAAATCCATGCAGTAATCTGCTTCGTGCCTTAAATTAAAATAGTTGTTCCGCGAAACACTTTTCATTAAAGTAATCACTTCATAAAGTTTTCTTCCAACTCCAATTCTATTTTTTATCCCGGCAAAAAAGAGTTGATAGGCTGCCCTTTCGGTTGGAAGCACAAGTAGTGCATCGGTGAATTTATATTTCCGTAATTCTTTAACTACCGTCCAAAAATTTTCTTTTTTTAGATCGTCCGTAATAATTGTATCAAGATATGGATTATTCGCTAGGATTTCTGCTGTATAGGGTTGTGTTAATGTAGCTATAAATGAATCGGGAAATCTCAACCGGAGTTCGCGTATCATCGGGGTTATCATTATAACATCGCCAACCCTGTCTGTTCTTACGATTAATATCTTTTTCATTAGTAGTAATATCCAATCGAAAAATAGAAATATACGGGTCCAAGGCTAACGGGGCTGCCGGGTAAATTCTTTTTGAACAAAAAGCTTCTTCCAACAGCAAAATCCGCCGGACCGATTGGTGTCTCAAAGGATAAAGTTCCTCCTACGCCGTGACGGAAGTCTTTAAATTTAATTTCTTCCTGTACTGTCCATATAGAACCAATATCATATCTTAGCATAAAATAAGTATTGAAGAAAATTTTAACCGGGAGGAACCATCTATATTCAAAGGATGCGCGAAAAATTTGACGACCTGTAAATTCATTCTCCCTCATTCCGAATAAAGAATGCTGTCCCCCCAACGAATACTGCCGTGATAAAGGAAGGGTTTTATCTGCAAATCCGAATTTAACTGCGGTTGCAATTGTATGGAATTCATTGAAACTTAAGTAACCAATATAATCAAAGCCAAAGTCCGTATAACCAATGTCCCCGCCAAGCACGGTTTGAGCTGTTTCGTAATAACTATTGAGCCGGATCCCCGTCGATGGATAAGGATATTTATCTTGCGTATCAATATTAAAAGAGGCTTTCAAACTTGCAATAGTAAGTGATTGAGCATCAACCGGTTCGTCCATTATGCTTTTAATTTCGTCAACCCCGTAATTACCCGTTAAAATCAGATTACCGAATCTTCGTACCTGCGTTCCTGCTGCTACCGAAAGACCATAAAATATTTGTCTATATTCGCCGCTAACGGAGCGAGAAAAAAATTTTTCCGATGTTGGCGGATCATCGGCATATGTAAATACATCATTGAACTTGTAATACGCATTTATATTGTAGGTAAGATATGTGTTGAATATTCTAAGCGACTTATGTTCAAGAGTAAAACCGCGTCCCCGCCCTCCAAGATAAATTAAAAAACCGAGTTCCGTTCCGGAGCCTAAAAGGTTTTCATCTCGTAAGTCCAGACTTACCTGTGGTTTATTCTCGTTATCTATTCTAAAGCCTACTCTAAGCAGTCTTGGTGTTTTTTCATAGACGAAAAGATTAAGAATATTTCCCTCAATGTCTTTTTCAATTGTTAGCAGCACATTATCAAAAAGGTTCGTATTCTTTATATTGTTTAACCCTTGAAGCACATTATCGTACATAAAAATATCCCCGCTATTAACCGGGAATTCTCTTGATATTACGGTAGTGTTTGTAACTTCATTACCCGTAATTACAATTTGCGATACTCTTCCTTCATTAAACAAAAGAAACAGCTCGCCCTCCTCTTCATAAAAATAAAGTCTGTCCAGCTCAGCTAATGAATATCCTCTATCCCTGTAAATAGAGAGTATTTTTTTTATTGCCGATATTACGGCCTCACTGCAGAAAGGTTTATTTACAAGTTTTTGCAGTTCTTTTTGAACAAGCTGGCTGTCTATTACAGATACTCCGTCAAACCTAACTGTGTGAATTATGGGTGCTTTCTTTGCTACAAAACTTATAAAATTATGAAACTGCGATTCCTCTATTTCGGCGTAAACTTCCGAGTATAAATTCTTCTTGCTTAATTTGTAAATGTCGAACAGAATCTCTGCACTCGAAACCGAATCTTTTGTTAAATACTTGTGAAGATACTCTATTCCTATTCCGCCTGTTTCTTTAATAGAAATATTTTTAATAAAGTATTCGTCTTTTTTTAGATTAGCATAAAAAACTGAATCTATTATTTGATTGATTTGCTCCGCATATGGTATTGCCGCATTATAACCGAGAGTAATTAACGAATCAATATTAGAAAATCTTGTCGATGTAAAACTTTCCAGCCCGGGTGTAACTATAAAATCCGCTTCCATGGTTTGTTGTTCGTTCAACAATTTCATCGGGATACTGATTACCTGATCGGCAACTATCCATGGCAACTCCAGGGCTTCTCTTGGATATAGCGGGCTTGTTGTATTAACAGCCACAACTATTTCGGCTCCCAATTCCTTTGCGATTTTCACAGGAATATTTGCAACCAACCCTCCATCAACAAGAATCATTGAATCAATTTTTACAGGCGACAAAAGAAAAGAAACACTTGAACTTGCTCTCATTGCCTGCCCTAATGATCCGTTTCCAAGAATTACCGGTTCACCCGATTCAAGGTTTGTACAAACCGCCCTGTATTTGATTTCGAGATCATCAAAGTCATCCATTATCTTTACCGGGGCTTGTAATGTTAATAGAGTAAGATAATTTGATAAGCGCAGCCCGTCGTTTATTGATGTGGGAATAATCGGTCTTAACCCTTGAAGACGTAGTGTAAAAACTGCTTTGTCTTCGGTAATTTTTTGTTCTATGAAAAGTTCATTCCTTTTGGATTTGTATTCAGGTGAGATCAACTCGTTCCACGGGGTGTTTATAGCAATAGAGTCAAGTTCGTCGATAGAGTAGCCGGATGAATACAGTCCTCCAACAATGCTACCCATACTGGTTCCTGCTATAACGTCTACCGGAATATTTTTCTCTTTAAATGCTTTTAACACACCTATTTGAGAAAGCCCGCGTGCACCGCCTCCGCTAAGTGCCAGCCCCACTTTAGGTTTTTGAACCGGGACTTTTTTTTCTAAACCGTAAGGAAGTTTTTTAGATTCATAATCAAGTCTTAACTCTCTTTTACCTGTTTCTTGCGGAAAGAGTAAAATCGAATTTATAATTAGAAGTACAACAAATAATATTCCGGTTCTATTATCCATTTTTCCATCAAACCGACTTGATATTATTTTTTTCTTTTCTGCTGTTGTTTCGATTTATCTTCAGCAGCTTCCATCATTCTTTCCATAAAGCCTTTTGCTTTTTTAGGGTTTTTTACCGGTTGAAGTTCTATTGTTTTACCGTAGTTATTTATATAATATTGTTGAGCAATAGAAAATAGATTGAATAGGAAATAATAAAGGTTCAATCCCGATGGGAAACTCATAAATAATATCGTAAGCATAACAGGCATAATGTAAACGAGCATCTTTTGCTGCGGGTCTTTTACTGTCATTTTCTGTTGTGCAAAAGTTGTTACACCCATCAAAAGAGCTAAACCGCTTATCTGGCTTATACCGAATATCGGTATTTTATAACCGAGGTCGAGAATAACATCAGGTCTTGAAAGGTCAGTAATCCACCAGATAAAATGTTGCTGTCTGAGTTCAATAACAGATTGAAACAATCCCCATAAAGCAATAAAAATCGGCATCTGGAGAAGAAGCGGTAAGCACCCGCCTGCGGGATTAATTCCGTAAGTAGAATAAAGCTTCATGGTTTCTTTATTCATTTTCTGCGGATCATCTTTAAACTTTTCTTTTATTTCGGTTATTTTAGGTTGAAGTAGCTGCATCTTTTTCATTGACTGCATACTGCTTTTGGTTAGCGGGTAAAGGGCTATTTTTATAATCAAAGAAAAGATTATTATTACTACGCCGAAGTTTGTTATGTATGTATTTAAAAACTTGAATAGAGGCAGAAACACATATTCCGCTATCGGTCTTACAATAAATTTCAAACCAAAAAAACTGCCGAAGTCAACTATTTTATCCAGGTTGTTGTCGTATGATTTAAGAATATCATAGCTAACCGGGCCCATATAAATACTGAAAGATTCTTTTACTGCTTCCTGGTTCTTGAACGGCATTTTAAGACGTACATCATAGTACTCCTTTATTCCCCCCATAGGATACCCTTTACTGTATCCTTTTATATAAATCCCTTCTACATTTTCCGGTTTTAATGGAGATACTATACCAGCAAAGTATTTATTTCTAACTGTAAACCAATCAACCCGTCCGCTTTTTTCTTCTTCTATTATTTCATCTCCGTGCGGGGCGTCTATAATTACCTGTTCACCGCCGTAAAAGAAACTGGAATTGGAATAGTTTGCTTCGTCAACAGAGTTCTCTTCAACAAATTGCAACCCGCCTTTCCAGACGAGGTCATAAATATTATTGCTGATAACGTTATTCATTTTATTTAATTCGAGATCGAAGTGAGTGTCGTATTTGCTACCGTAAAAAACATAATGCTTTACAATCGAACTCTCATCATTCAAATTAAATGTATAGGAAAGGGTGATTGAATCTTTCCCGCTTAAATTAAAATACTTGTTTTGTGAATTGAGATCGAACATTATATCCGCGGTAGAGATGGCTTTCCCTTCCGAAGAGATAAACTCAATGTCGAAACTTCCTCCGAGACTATAATTAACAAGCTGAACCATTTTTTTATAGGCGGGTTCATTCTCCCCTATATTTTTATGATACCAGTTATTATACTCTTTAAGGAAATACTTGGTGATTTTCCCCCCTTTATTTGAAAGCTCTATTATTGCAACATCGTTTTCAATAGTAATGAACTCTTCCTGCCTGGTTTTGTCGGAGTAAAACTTACCGAGAGATATGCTGTCTTTCTTTTCCAGTTGCTGAGTTTCAACAGCTTTCGCTTCTTCTTTTTCAACCGCTTCTTGTTTTTGTCTATCCAACAACAAGGAGTCTTCCGCTTTTCTTTTTTGAGCCTGGTCTGGTGGAACTGTAGGTGCGCTCATATAGAGCCATACCATTAAAACAATACCGATAAGTACAAAAGCTAAGGTTGTCTGTTTATCCATAAAATTCCTATTTTACTCCAACGGATCCAATCCGCCTTTATTAAAGGGGTTACATCTTAAAATACGCCAAATTGATTTTGCCCCTCCTCTAAAAACTCCATACTTGCCAAAAGCCTGAATGGAATACTCCGAACAAGTTGGATAAAAACGACAAGAAGGCGGAAAAAGGGGTGATATAAATTTTTGATATAGCCTTATAACGAAAATGAAAATTCCCGACATCTATATCTTTCTTTTGATTATTGTTAATACATCAGCAATGCCGGGCAACAAATCCTTCAAGTAAATTTTCTTCATATTTTTTTCATTCAGATGATTGGGTGAGAATACGATATAGAGATTTATTTTTTTACTGATACAATGTTCCAATATTTGATGTTTGTTCAGGCGGTAAGCATCTCTAATTAACCTTTTAACCCGGTTTCTCCAAACTGACTTACCTGCTCTCTTTGATACTGCTGCTGCTATTTTAACGGGAATTTCTTTTCCCTCTCCCGGCAGAGCGTAATAAAAAGCTTTTATTTTTTTATCCGGGGAGAAGATGCTCTTTTCCCCGGCATATACTAATTCAAAAATTTTCTTGCTTTTTATTCTTTCGGTTCCGGTTAGAGAAAACCTTTTCAAGGTATGACTTATTCGTCGCTAACCGTTAATTTTTTTCTACCTTTAGCGCGTCTTCTTGCTAAAACTTTTCTTCCGTTAGCAGAGCTCATACGTTCTCTGAAGCCGTGTTTATTCTTTCTTTTCCTATTGCTCGGTTGAAATGTTCTTTTCATTATTACTCCTTAAAATTTAAGAAGACAAAAATACGGACTAAAGCCTTAATTTACAATAAATAAAAACTACCCCGGTATTTTTTTTTCCAGAAATGGGTTGTTTGTAGTATTTTTAATGATAATCGGTATTCACATTCTCTGCTTAGCATGAACTAATATTTTTTTTCAGATTTTTAAAGAATTAATTTGGTAAGAAACAGTTTCATCCATATTTTTATGTTGAGTTCTTGCTCATTAATGGTTGTTGATAATGTGTGGATAACTTTTTTCTGTGAAATTGTTTCACGTCTCTTTCTACAGCCAGCGGGTTTATCTCCACTTACTCTTTTGTTCAAAACTTTAAAGCGTGGCGATTAACCCACTACAAAACAAGAAGTTACGGGCTTTTTTTAATTGTTGATAACGTGTTGATAAAATTCGTTATTCTATTTATAAACTTAATTAAGGGTTGTAATCTAACAACTTATACATGCCGAAAATTGTGGAAAACTAATGATAACAGTTGATTTTGCTTCTAACGATATTGATAAAAAAGCAAACTTAATTTGGAACGAATGCTTAAATATTATTAAAGAGAATGTTACTTTAATTACTTTCAACACATGGTTTATGCCGATTAAACCGGTATCACTTAATCACAACACCTTAACCGTTCAACTGCCTGGCAACTTCTTTTATGAATGGATTGAACAACATTACAACTCTATTCTAAACCACTCGTTAAAAACAGTACTCGGTGATAATGCAACTTTAGATTACGTAATTGTTGAAGACAATGAACCCGATCTTTTTAACGAGTCGGAACAAACACAGAAAGAAAACCCTGAACCCCCTGTTGAAATTTCGTTTTCAAAAAAACAGCCGGATTTCGAGAGCTATCTTAATCCCAACTACACTTTTGAGAATTATATTAAAGGGGAAGGGAATCAACTTGCGAGAGCTGCTGCCGGCGCTATTTCCGAAAACCCGGGCGGAACCTCATTCAATCCCTTTTTTGTTTACGGCGGCGTGGGACTCGGTAAAACACATTTAATTCAGGCAATTGGGAACCAGGTACTTGTCAACTACCCGGACAAACGCGTTATTTACGTCTCTTCCGATTCCTTTACTGTTGAATTTGTCGAATCAATCCAGAATAACAAAACTAATGAGTTCTCCAATTTCTACAGAAGTATGGATGTCCTCATTATCGATGATATTCAGTTTTTAACCGGAAAAGAGAAAACGCAGGACCTGTTTTTTAGAATATTTAATACACTACATCAGTCCGGCAAACAAATTATCCTATCAAGCGATAAACCGCCGAAAGACTTACGTGGAATGAATGAACGTCTTATTTCAAGGTTTCACTGGGGATTAACTGCGGATATTCAACCACCCGATTTTGAAACAAGAATTGCTATCTTGAATAAAAAAGCCGGAGATTTCGGAATGATTATTCACAGCGATCTTATCGAGTATATTGCCGGTTACATAACTTCAAATATAAGAGAGCTGGAAGGCTGCCTTATAAAACTTCTCGCCAATGCTTCTTTGAATTCAAAGAAAATAGACTTTGAATTAACTAAAAGAACAGTAAGAGAAATTTCTACATCCAAACGAGTAAGCATAAGCATCGATATAATAACGAAGATAGTATCAGAACACCTTAATCTTGATGAAAACAAACTCAGAGATAAAACAAGGAAACAGGAAATTGTTTTTGCAAGACAGGTATGCATGTATTTGTCAAAAGAATTAACAAAATCTTCGTTGAAAACAATAGGGCTTCACTTTGGAGGAAGAGATCACTCAACTGTTATTCACGCATGTTCCGCAGTTGAAGAACAAGCAGCATCCGACAGGCAACTGAGCGAATTACTTCAAGTTTTAAGAAATAAAATCGAATTAGCCTGCTCTTAATCGTGTTGATAAGTTGTTTATTTCATGGTTAAAACATGTTAATTACCGGTTAATAACCTCCCGACTGTTTACAATTAAAATTTCGACAAAAGTTTTCCACATTGCATAATTGCATTATGTTGTGTTTTTATCCGGTTATCCCCATAAATAGAAGTTTTCCACATATCAACAGACTAATAAGAGATAATAAGATTTTAAAGAAATATAAATTAATATATTTATTATATAGGTGTTGAGAACTCTGTTATTTCAACTGTGAGGTTGATAAACCTTTTAATCTCCTGCGAAGAATATTCCCTCTATCTCTTCAGAATGATAATTATCGTCAAGTTTCCACCACCCTACAAAACCTATAGATGCTTTTATTAAAAACTTCCATGTATCTTCTTCTTCGTTCCATTTACCCAATAAAACTTCAATAGGAGATTCATTGGGAATAACAGCAAGTTTTTGAGTGAAATTTATATCTTCGTAAATAGTTATATCTTTTTTTGTTTTAGTTTTTAGTCCGACATAATCGTACGGTTGGGCAATCTCTGTTACTGTATTATTTTCATACTTATAAATAATTCTTGTGTTGAACATATTATTAGCATGACCGGATGTAAATATGTATCCATTACCCGGAACGATTACTTGTTTACACGCTAAACCAAAAACAAATTGAGTATCTGTGTTACTTATTTTATAGAACATAAAATATGGGTCCATACTGGGACCGGGAGAAAAGAGAATTAAAAAATTCTTTATTCCATTACCTTCCAGGTCTAAAACAGCAACAGGGGTTACCAATTCCACGAAATCGTCTTCTTCTAATAATTTTATGTCCGGTAAATCGATTATTGATTCTTTGGGCACAAAGGCGAGAATATTCCATTCCTCATCAATAACTTTTCGTTGAAGATG
>DAIRET010000070.1:0-13963 GCA_036795455.1 Ignavibacteriaceae bacterium | reverse complement strand
ACAACAAGTTTTTCACCGGGAACTAATTCAATAAGTTCTGTATTAGCCCAACCTAATGCAGTTAGTACAGCAAATGCTCCGTGAAGAATATCATCGGGTTGTTTTTCAACCATCGGTGAAACAACTGATTTCCACTCGTCAGAAGTAATAATACCATAGCCGGTATGATAACCGCATTCATGAGCAGCATTTATCAAGAGGAATTCAACTGATGACATAATTTCGTTTGGTGTTTTACCCGTTAATCTGTTTGCAAAGCTGTTCCAGAATCGAGCCGGAAGTTGATTAACTAAAACATTAAAACCTTCAATTAGACCGTTTTCATCCGGGACTAATTTGATTTTACTCATATCTTCGATGATTTTTTTTCTATTTATAGCCATAATAATACTCCTTTACTTCTTTACAACTCTGAAAATTGAATGCTCTGCACCCATAACTATACTCTCTGTTTCTTCTACATAGAAAGTAGAAATCGGAGCATCGTTTATAGCGGCAAATAATGCAGCAACAAAGCCCTTACCAATAAAATTAACCGGTTTATCGAATTGTCCCCACTTTTTAATCCAACCGGAATCAACGTGGGATTTTTCAAGTTTTACCTGCCCGGAATCATCTCCAAAATACTGAAGAACCATTTTTCCCAAACCAACGGCAGCATAATATTGACAACCGTAATGTATTCTGTCTTCAAGTGTTTTAACATCATGTTGTTCATAATACGACTTCAACATTTCAAGGAAAATTTCTTCAGATACTTTTGCTAAAAGTTCTGTTTCACCGGCATCAATTGCGAGTTGAGTGTAGAGTGTTGTATAGTGGTGGCAGTGGAATACTATGTTAAAACCATTCAGATAATGTCTCTTCGCTTTAACATCATAGCGATGGTCAAGTATTAAATTGTGTTTTTTTAGTTCAATCATTTTTCATCTCCTTTATTTATGATACTCTTTTTGTATTTCGGCTAAAGCGTTTTCAAACAACCTGATATTTTCTGGAGTATCAGGCGCCACCTCGGCTTTTGCAGATGGAATTTTTGTAATTATTGCCAGTCTCATCTCGGCTTTTATTCCCCCCAGTTCTTTTGCTTTTTTATAATATGATATTAGTTTTGCAGCCATCTCGCTTCCTTTCTTAATATTAATGAATTTTGATTAAATATTATAAATTCTACTCAAAATTATTTACCAATCTCTCGAACTCTTTATACACTTCTGTTGGTTTTTGCTTTAGTATTATTCTCAATGTTTTAAACCCAACAATTCCCTTAATGATATACTTACCACTTACATCAATCTTAAAAAAAGGTTTCGAAAACATTGGAAAATATTGCATAAAAGAATCACCTTTTAAGTAAAAAATGAATTCTTTACTTATTTCCTTATCTAAAAGAATCTCCTTTATATCAGTACCTTCGAAACAATTTTCAATTAGTTTAGAGTCAACTATCCTCAAAATCCCCGTCCTTCGCAAATTATCTTTATAGAATCAATCAAGTATTGAATATCATCAATAGTATTAAAATGTGATGGACTTATTCTTACTGTACCCAAAGGATTCGAACCTATAGAGATATGAATTAAAGGGGCACAGTGCAATCCGGATCGAGTCACTATTCCAAAAGATTGCTCAAGTATATAGCTGGCATCTTCCGGTTCAAAATCATAAAACATAAGATTGATTATTGCTAAGTTGTTCTTTTCAGATAAATCCAACACTCGAACACTAGGTAATTCGTCTATGCTGTTTCTTATTAATCCGGTAAGTTCTTTTTTATGATTGGCTATTGAAATCATTCCGGTTTTTTCTATGTATTTACATCCTTCATTCAATGATACAATCCCCGGCATATTAGGGGTTCCCGCTTCGTAAAAAAGAGGTAAATCCTCAGGTTGATATAAGTAATCGCTTCTTATACCGGTACCTCCAAATTTAATCGGTTTAAGAGTTATTCCTTCTTTGATTATTAAACCGCCAATTCCTTGCAAACCAAATAGGGATTTATGCCCGGTAAATGCAAGTAGGTCTATATTTAATCCTGTGAAATCAATATCTATTACGCCTGCTGATTGAGAAGCATCAACAATAAATCTGAGATTATATTTATTCGCGATTTCTGAAATTGATTTCAAATCTTGCACAATGCCTGTAACATTTGATGCATGGTTGATTACTATTGCTGAAGTTTTTGAATTAATCTCTTTTTCTATATCATCAGGCGAGACAGATCCACAAGTGTCCGACGCAACTATCGAAAGTGATATTCTTTTTTCACGTTCTAATGTCTTTAACGGTCGAAGCACTGAATTATGTTCGGTGTTTGTTGTAATTATGTGGGCATTGTTAAATTCAGATCCCAAGATAGCGAGGTTTAGTGATTCGGTGCTTCCGGAAGTAAATATTATTCTGTTTGCGTCGTTTACATTAAATAGCTTAGCCAATCTATTTCTGCATTCGGTAGTGATGTCATTATCTACATTCTCAAAACCAGCTCTTGCCGAGTGGAATGGGGGTTTAGAGAGATATTCATTAACAGCAGTTAGAACTGAAATTGGTTTAGGATAAGAAGTGGCTGCATTATTTAAATATACTTTTTTCAATTAATTATGAAGAATAATTCAACAATAGTCTACACAATATAATCGGAAAAATAACAGAGAAGTTTAGTAGGAAAAAATTAGTTCTTGTCTTCGCTAAACATATAACCTGCACTTCTTATGCTTTTAATATAAACTGGCTCGGAAGGATCGTTTTCAAATAGCTTTCTCAGTCGTACTATAAAATTATCAACTGTTCTTGTTTCAACATCAGGGTTAATTTTCCACACATTTTCAAGCAATTCTTTCCGGGTTATTATCTTCCCTTTATTCTCGATGAAATATTTCATAGTAATAGCTTCTTGTGTAGTCATCCGGAATTGTCTATTCCCGTGCGAACATTCAAAAGTTGAAAAGTTAAGAGTATTCTTTCCGAACTTATATTCCGGGTTTTCCGTAAGTATTTCTCTATACCAGCTTTTTCGTTTTAGCATTCCCTGGATACGGAGAAGTAATTCTTCAAGGTGGAACGGTTTTGTTAAATAATCATCAACTCCGATTTCCAGTCCTTTAATTTTATCTTCTTTTTTTGTTCGGGCAGTTAAAATGAGAATCGGAATTTGAGGATCTTTTTCACGAATATATTGAGCAATCTCGAATCCATCAAGATAAGGGAGCATAATATCCAGTATAAATAAATCGAAAGTATTTGCATTAATCAGTTCGACGGCTTCTTTCCCGTCTTTTGCAATTGTAACCGAGTAACCTTCCTGCATAAGGTTGAATTCAATCCCGAATGCAAGTGCTTCTTCATCTTCAACTACTAAAATTTTTTGCTTATCCGTCATATTGTTCACTCTGATGGGTTGTTTTGTTATTCTCTTTTTCTTTACTTCTTATCAATTCTTTAATGAACCTTTTTCGTGAAGAACTATAAACAGGTATTTCGATCTTAAACAACGAGCCTTTTTCTTCACCGGCACTTGTTACAGAAATGGTTCCATCGTGCTTTTTAATTATTTCCCTTGCATAAAAAAGTCCCAACCCGGTTCCTTTAACACTCGGAATATTCTTGCCGTAAATCCTGTGGAATTTATTGAAAATCTTTTTCTGGTGTGCCGGGGAAATACCTATCCCGCTATCTTTAAAATGAATGATTATTTTTTTCTTCTGCTGTATTAGTTGTACTTTTATCTCTACTTTACCGGTTGAATATTTTACTGCATTGTCTGTCAGGTTGTTAAATAGTATTCTCAGCGTTGTAAGGTCGGCTTTATACTTTGAATTTAATTCTCCTTCAACAGAGAACGATTCGCCGGTTAAATTAAAATGTTCCGCAGTTTCATTTAATATTTGTTTTAGAGTCTCATCAGCATCGTAAACATGAAAGTCGAACAGCGAGCGCTTCTGTTCATACTTGGAAATCTCAAGTATGGAGCTTATAAGATTGTTCAAGCGGTTTGTGTCTTTTACCATTATTTGAAGAAATTTTTTTTGAACTTCCGGTTCAACGTTTCTTTTAGTCAATGTTTCAAGGTAAAGCTGGATCGAACTCAAAGGTGATTTTAATTCATGCGTAATATTGGCAATAAACGAATCATGCAGCCTTGCTATTTTAATGTGAAGGCTAAGGTTTTTAAAGATAACCGACATCCAGAAAGCAATTGCAATTATTAAGATAATACCACCGACAAAAATGAACACGTTGGGACTATCTATAATTATCTGCGGTGAAAGCTTATCTTCTACCTGTTCAAAAATCAGGTAGTTGGATACATACCAGTATATCCACAAGCCGAGCAAACCCATCCATGCGAATTGAGCAAGTACAAAAAAGACAACATAAAAGAAGAATGAGTTCCTTCTTTTCATAATATTAACTC
The DNA here is from genome assembly GCA_036795455.1 of Ignavibacteriaceae bacterium. Classification (GTDB taxonomy): domain Bacteria; phylum Bacteroidota; class Ignavibacteria; order Ignavibacteriales; family Ignavibacteriaceae; genus DAIRET01. The sequence goes on along the minus strand of DAIRET010000070.1, from coordinate 9,543 downwards.
TATGAAAATCATATTGAAATATGGAGTATAAACCGGAAAACTGCAAATGCTCACTCTCCGCTTTTACATTTCTTTTACAATATCTCATTCTAAAAGAGAGCAAATTGCATTACGAATAATGAGTATTAATAAGGAATCAAATGAATATACTATTAGTCTACCCGGAAACTCCTTCTACGTTTTGGAGTTTTAAAGAAGCACTGAATTTTGTATCGAAAAAATCGGCTGAACCTCCGCTCGGATTGATTACAGTTGCTGCACTCCTACCAAAAGAATGGAAGAAGAGATTAATCGACTTAAATGTATCTAAAATGAAAGATGAAGATATTCTATGGGCGGATTATCTTTTCCTCAGCGGAATGAATGTTCAGGCTCATTCATTCAAAGATGTTATTAGAAGAGCAAATAAACTCGGTGTCAAAGTGATTGCCGGTGGTCCTTATGCAACTACGCAATTTCAAGATATACTTGGGGTAGATCACTTTATTCTTAATGAAGGTGAAGTAACGATTCCGCTATTTCTCGAAGATTTGAAAAATGGAGTTTTAAAACATGTTTACCGGAGTGATGAATTCCCCCCGGTTCAATTGGCACCCGTTCCGATGTGGGAACTGCTTGACATGAAAAAGTATGCTTCGATGAGTATTCAGTATTCACGGGGCTGCCCTTACGATTGTGAGTTTTGTAGTATTACAATGTTAAACGGTCGGAAAGTCAGGGCAAAATCAAAAGAGCAGTTTTTTAATGAACTTGATGCGCTTTATAAATTAGGCTGGCGGGGTGGTGTATCTATAGTTGACGATAATTTTATCGGGAACAAAAGAAAATTGAAGGATGAAATACTTCCCGAATTGAAAGAATGGCAGATGAAAAGAAAGTATCCTTTTAATTTTATTACAGAAGTTACAATAACAGTTGCCGATGATGATGAGTTGATGCAGAAAATGATTGATGCTGCCGTACATAGTATTTTTATTGGTATTGAAACACCGGATGAAGCAAGTTTAACCGAATGCGGCAAAAAACAAAACATGAAGAAGGATTTAATACATGCGGTTAAGAAATTACAAAAGAACGGTATGATAGTTTCTGGCGGATTCATAGTCGGTTTTGATAACGACTCTTCCGATACCTTTGATAAGCAAATCGCCTTCATTAAAGAAAGCGGAATAGTCTCTGCAATGGTCGGTTTGCTTAATGCCCCGACCGGTACTAAACTCTACAACCGGCTGCAAAAGGAAAACAGGCTACTGGAGCAATGGAGCGGAAACAATATGGATGGAGCAACGAACATTATTCCGAAGATGAGTTATAGTGAATTAATCAAGGGTTACTCAAGAATAATTGATTCTATTTATGCCCCGAAAGCATATTATGAAAGAGTAAAACTATTTTTATCCGAATACAAACTACCTGTTTGGAAATCGCAAAAATTATCTAAAGAAGAGATCACAGCATTTCTCAAATTATTATGGCGTATCGGCATCCTTGAAAAAGGGAAGAAGTATTTCTGGAAAATGTTTTTCTACAGTATCTTGAAGTATCCGAAGAAGTTTTCTACGGCGATGACATTCGCTGTTTATGGGTTTCATTTTAGAAGGATTGCAGAGCGGATTTAGATTAAGGGGATGATACTAATTTGATTAATCAATCTTTGTTAAGATAATCATGTTACAAGATCAATAAACCATTGAAAATAGTTTTGGTTCTATTAAATTTCTTTTAAACTATAAAATTATTTTGCTATTCACCTTATTAAGGAGAATTCAACTAATGAAAAGAATAAATATTATACTTGTAACTGTTATTGTTTTGATTCTACCAAGTTGTTACACTATACTTAATTCGAAAAAGATAGATGAAATTTTTCAAAGGGAGAAACCTGGTTTCCCGAACGGTGCTCACATTGATCAGACCTTGAATGGGGATTGGTTTGGACGTCCTTTGGCAATAGCTGATGCACCGCCACCGATTCAAAAATTAACATTTAAAAGTGACGGTCAGTTTGAGTTCAAATCGGATTCAAGAAGTTATCGTGTTTATTATGGTGAATACAGGGCATTATTAGATACGATTATTATTAATTTTGACGACAAATATAATAGCGAAAAATATCTCTATTTATTGAGTAATGATACTCTCTATTTGACAAGATTTGATATGACAACAAGTTATTTAATTCACTGTCCCCATGAAAAAGAGATTTGGACAAGATAATAGAATTTTCAGTATGATTAAGCAAAAATCACTTAATCCTTTTTTCTTATGAATTATCCCTTTTCTTTTTTATCTTGACGTTAAAAATTAACACATTTAAGAATAAATAAGGAGTAAAATGAAACATCTTCGATTGTTTATTTCCGTTGTCTTTATACTTATCTATTTTACCGAAACAAATGCCTGTACTAATTTTCTTGTTACGAAAGGGGCATCCAAGGACGGTTCGACAATGATTTCTTACACAGCAGATTCATACGGTATGTATGGCGAACTCTATCACTTTGCCGCTGCTAAATACCACGACGGCGCAATGTTGGATGTTTATGAATGGGATACTGGAAGATTTCTCGGTAAGATTAAGCAGGCAAGAGAAACTTACAATGTTGTCGGCAATATGAACGAATTCCAGGTTACAATCGGAGAGACAACTTTCGGCGGAAGAAACGAACTTGTTAATTCAAAAGGCGGACTTGATTATGGTGCGTTGATTTATATAGCATTACAAAGAGCAAAAACTGCAAGGGATGCGATTAAAATAATGACAGACCTTGTAGCAGAATACGGTTATTGCAGCTCAGGTGAATCATTCTCCATTTCCGACCCGGATGAAGTATGGATAATGGAAATGATCGGTAAGGGTGAAGGGAACAAAGGTGCTGTCTGGGTTGCTATTAGAATACCGGATGGATATGTTTCGGCTCATGCAAACCAGGCAAGAATTACTACATTCCCGTTGAATGATCCGCAAAACTCACTTTATTCAAAAGATGTAATTTCATTTGCAAGGGAGCAAGGATATTTTTCAGGCAAGGATTCGGAATTTAGTTTTTCAGATAATTATGCACCGCTTGATTTCGGAGCGATTAGATTCTGCGAAGCAAGAGTATGGTCATTATTCAGAAGAGTTAACCCTGATATGGAAAAATATATTTCTTACATCAGAGGCGAAAATCTTGAAAGAATGCCTTTGTATATTAAACCTGATAGAAAACTTTCCGTTCATGATGTAATGTTGTTGATGAGGGATCATTACCAGGGTACTGAACTTGATATGACTAAAGGAATTGCTGCAGGAACGTATGCAATGCCTTACAGGTGGCGTCCTCTTGTTTGGGATTATGAAGGCGTGCAATACTTTAACGAGAGACCGATTTCAACTCCTCAAACTGGATTTTCTTTTATAAGTCAATCACGCTCGCATTTACCGAGTGAAGTAGGAGGTGTTTTGTGGTTCGGTGTTGATGATTCCTATATGACCGTATATATTCCGATGTACTCTTCGATTACAAAAGTCCCTTATAATTTTAAGAAAGGGCTCGGTTCTTTATCTGAATTTACCTGGGATTCCGCATTCTGGGTGTTCAATTTTGTATCCAATTTCGCATATCCGAAGTTTTCATTAATTATTGATGATATCCAGAAGGTGCAGAATGAACTGGAAGGAAAGTTCATTACACGACAGGAAGAGATTGAGAAGAAAGCAGTCGCTCTTGCAAAAACTTCAAAAACCGATGCTGTTGAATATTTGACGAACTATTCAAATGAAATGGCTGATTTAACAGTTAAACGATGGAAAAAGCTGGGCGAGTTCCTAATATTAAAATATATGGACGGAATAGTCAAGAATGAGTTTTTCAAACCGATTAATGTAGGGTATCCGGATGATTTCAAAAAACTAATGGTTGAGAAAGATGGACCTTCAATTAAGATGAAAAAACTTGATATCGAACTTGAAGAAGAGTATAAAAGAAACATTAAAAATGCAGAGAAATACATAGCCGACAAAAACTATATCCAGGCGAAATCGCAATTGCAGAAAGCCTTGAACATCAAATCGGATGATAAAGATGCGAAATTAAAACTGGAAAAAGTTGAAAAAATACTGTCGGAGATAGAAGCAATTCATAATCAAACATTCAGCAATTAGTAGAAAATAAAACAGCCTGTCATTTAGCAGGCTGTTTTTTTAATATTACTTATGTCAAGAAGGCTAATAAACAAATAGTATGAAATTCAAAAGTGAAAGGTTAATTTCAATGTATAATAAGATAATTGCAAACATAAAACCATTAGGATTTACCTGGGAAACAAAAGACCCGTTTCTCTTTTGTGTTCATCACCTTGATAATTATCCCGAAGGGAATGAAGAACTTGGACCAAATGCTTCATTAGCAGGTAGAAATCTCGGGCAGGATTTTACAACCAAAGACGGCTGGCGAATGTATCACGGTGAAACAATTCCAGGTTTCCCGGCTCATCCTCATAGAGGATTTGAGACGGTTACAGTTGTTTTAAAAGGATATGTTGACCATTCCGATTCACATGGTTGCGCCGGAAGGTATGGCAACGGTGATGTTCAATGGATGACTGCGGGCTCCGGTTTACAACATTCCGAGATGTTCCCTTTATTGAATAAAAATGATAAAAATCCGCTGGAACTATTCCAAATCTGGATAAACCTGCCCCGTCCAAAAAAGTTTGCCGACCCTCACTTTGCGATGTTGTGGAAAGAAGAAATCCCGGTTTATAAAGAAAAAGACAAAACCGGTAAAGAGATAGAAGTTACTGTTATTGCCGGGAAAGTAGGCGGTGTTTCAGCCCCCAAACCGGCGCCGGATTCATGGGCTTCTGATCCAAAACGTGAAGTCGGAATTTGGTTGATAAAAATGGAAGCCGGTGCAGTATGGAAGATTCCATCAGCATCGCTTGAAGTCAACCGCTCTTTGTACTTTTATAGAGGAACAGGGGTAAGTATTGCGGGAATGAATATTGAGCCGTATCATTCAGTTGAATTACTGGCTGATCAGGAGATAATTATTGAGAATGAAAATGAAGATGCTTATTTTTTATTACTTCAAGGCATTCCGATTAATGAACCGGTTGTACAACATGGTCCTTTTGTAATGAACGATATTACAGAAATTCAACAAGCATTTGCAGATTATCGGAGAACCCAATTCGGTGGCTGGCCCTGGAAAAGATACGATAATGTTCATCCTCCTGAAATAGGGCGATTTGCTAAGTATTCCGATGATGAAGAAGAAATTAAATAGTATGTTCTTCAAGAAGATTAAGAGAAAGAATACGAATAAGATTAAGAATAAGATTAAGTGAAAGGGAGGAAGGAAGAGAAAGACAATTGAATGAATCGTTCCTTCTCTTTTTCCTCATTCCTATTTGATTAAGATTATTTACTTAATAAAACATCATCCTGAACGTATTTTACAAACAAGTCGTATTCTTCCGTTGTGCTTTGTTTGAATAGTTGAACAAGATCAGGTCTCTCAATCTTCATTTTATCGAAATCATTTTCAGCTTCTGAAAAGAAATTCCCGGTTGAATTAAATAACTCGCCTGCTTCCGTTTTTATTTTTTCTTTAAGTTCGGTATTGTTGTTTGCATGGGCATAAAAGTAAAAAATCAGCGTTCCGACTTTTAGTTTTGCTTCTAATTTAGGTATCTGCAAAGAAACGGAATACTGATTTACTAATCCGTTATAGAAGTTTTGAAGTTTTTCGAGATTACTCTCCATTTTGTTACCTCCGGTTGAATTTGATACAGCAAAGATAAAATAATTGCGTTTATAAGTAATAGCTTGTTTTATATATTTGAGAACCAAATTCACAATTAAAAGGTTTAATGATGGAACTGATATTAAAGTCAAAAAACAGATTAAAATTAGTTATAGCTCTTTTCTTTTCAGTTATAATAGTGGGATGTAATCCCGGGAAGGAAGAAATGAAACAAGAATTAACGAAATTTATAGAGAACTACGAGTCGAAGGTAGTTGAACTTGCTAAAAATGCAAACATCGCATACTTCGATGCAACGATATCCGGTAAGGATGAAGACTATAAAAAAGCTGCCGACTTACAGGTTGAACTAAGTAAAATTTTCGCTAACAAAGAAGACTTTGCCAAACTAAAAAAGATAAAAGAATCAAATCTCATTACTGATGAAATTCAAAAACGTCAACTTGAGAAACTATATCTTGCTTACCAGGGAAATCAAATTGACGAAGAAAAACTTGAAGCAATAATAAAACTTCAAACAGAGATTGAACAGAAATACTCCACATTCCGGGCAGAAGTAGACGGAAAAAAATTAAGTGATAACCAGGTAGAAGAGGTTTTGAAGAACTCCACTAACTCGGTTGAACTTGAAAAAACCTGGCTTGCCCATAAAGCAATCGGAAATGTTGTTGTTGATGACGTTCTTAAACTTGTGAAGATGAGAAATGAAATCGCTTCCGAACTTGGATTTAAGAATTATCACCAGATGAGTTTGAAACTGAGTGAGCAGGACCCTGACGAAATTGAAAAACTGTTTGATGAACTTGATAAATTAACTTCACCGACATTTGTGCAATTAAAAAGCGATATTGATAATCATCTTTCAACTAGGTTAAATCTTCCTAAAGAAAACCTGATGCCGTGGCATTACCAAAATCGTTTTTTCCAGGAAGCTCCCAAAATCTATACTGTTGATCTTGATTCTTATTATAAGGATAAAGACCTGGTTAAAATTACCGAGGATTACTATGCCGGCATAGATTTACCTATTGATGATTTGATAAAAAAGAGCGACCTATTTGAGAAAGAAGGGAAGTATCAACATGCGTACTGCACCGATATTGATCGCGCAGGAGACGTTCGTGTTGTTTGTAATGTAAAGCCGAATTATAACTGGATGAATACTATGCTTCACGAGTACGGACATGCAGTTTATGATAAGTTTATGGACTTAAGTTTACCCTGGACTTTAAGAGAACCTGCACACACTTTCACTACGGAAGCAATTGCAATGATGTTCGGAAGACTGGCTTCTAATCCAAAGTGGATGAAAGATGTACTCGGAATATCGGATGAGGAAATGAATAAAATAGCCGAGGATAACTTCAAATCACTTCGGTTGGAGCAGCTTATTTTCAGTAGATGGGTACAGGTTGTTTACAGATTTGAAAAGAGTATGTATGAAAATCCCGATCAGGATCTTAATAAACTGTGGTGGGATCTTGTTGAAAAATACCAGATGTTAAAAAGACCGGAAGGCAGAAATCAACCGGATTGGGTAACAAAAATTCATATAGCATTGTATCCTGCTTATTACCATAACTACATGCTCGGTGAATTACTTGCATCACAGTTTCATTCATATATCACAGCAAATATTCTTAAATCGGATGACTTAAAAAACCAAAGTTATGCCAGCAACAAAGAAGTTGGCAAATATCTGAATGACAAAGTATTCCAGGTAGCTGCAAAGAATTACTGGAATGATATGATTGAAAAATCAACCGGTGAAAAACTGACAGCAAAATATTATGCAAAACAGTTTGTAGAGTAAAAATAAATCATATTTGAACTGCATCAATTTCAGTAAGAAGTTGATGCAGTTTTTTTATATACTTATTATTTGATGCTCAAACTTGCTTATCGAAAACTCTTCGAACAGAGTATTAATTATCGACAACCCGTACTTATTTGCAAAATAGATGAAATTTAGTTCTCTCTCTTGAAGGTTGTTCCCCGGTATCAAATTGGAAACAGCTTTTTGGGTTTGACGAATTACTATCTCATACTTCCTTTTTCTTGCTTCAATTGATTTATTTAAGAATTCATCAAAAGAAGAGAGTATTTTTAACCTGAACTTCTCCGAAACTTCAACGGAAGTAAAATCAAGTTCGACAAGCAGATTTCTTAAATCTTCAAAAACCTTATCTACATCGTTTTTAGCAATTTTAAATTTGTTCTCAATATCAATACTTGAAAGACTATTAATTACTCTATCCGGTATTGTATCTCTGTTTACAAAAACATCGTTAATTGAAATACCGTATTTTTCAAGGATTTGGGCTATGCTCTTCTCTACAAGTGTTGCCGAAGAGCGGGGATATATTATCGGTGGTTTTATACCGAACATATTATACAAAGGCATTACTTGTGCAAAGTAACATACTTCACTGGGACCACCGATATAAAAAGCAGTTGGGAATAGATAATCCTGGCATATCGGTCTTAGCAGAACATTCGGACTAAACGACTCGGGCGAACTATTTATGTAGTTATTCAATTCTTCATGCGTAAACTTTACTCTTCTATTTTTCAACCTAAAACCGCTCTCCGTTGGTTCAATAAGATACCTTCCTTTTTCAACTGCACCTTCACTTCGGGGATAGTTCATAAAGAGATTAACTGGACGTACTTTAACTTGAGCATGATAAACTTCTTCAAGAGTGGCGCTGGTTTTAATAAGCTTTTCCGAATGTCTTCTGAAATTGTCAATCTCGCGGATGAAAACAGGTTTTAATAATTCTTTTACACTTTTGTCTTGAGGGTCGAAAATTACAAGTCCGTGTTCATCAAAAAGGTGAAAAAGAAGCTCTTTAAAAGCAGTCTTTAGTGGTTTATTGGGGGAATAAAAATTCCTTACCAATGATAAAACTTGAGGTGTAAAATCCGTTTTTCTCAAGCCTTTTTCAAGTTCTTCAAAAAATGAAGTTATAGTATTTTGGATAATAACATCACCAACACTTCCGCGGTTTTCTTCCAGCGGAAAATCATCATTATATGTAATTCTAAGATTGTTATTCCCTGCATCAATAATGTTGATAAAGCGGATCTCTTCAAAATCATGATCGTCGCTTTCCATCCAGAATACCGGAACGAAATTATAATCTTCATGTTGTACGGAAAGATGGGCGGCTAATTTTATAGCGGTTATTATTTTATAAATCGTATACATTGGTCCGCCGAGAATCCCGATTTGTTGTCCCGTAACCACTGCAAGAGTTTTTTTCAACTTCAACTGCTGGATATTCTTTGTAGTTTTAGCTGAAGCAGAAAAAACGTTGTATTGATTCTCGATAATTGCAGCCAGAGGTTCCCGGTTCACTATTCTTGAGTTTAACACTTCTTCGAAATTTGGAACATACCCGGTTTTATCCCTAAAGTTGTGCGGATAAAACTGTTTAGTGTTATCGAACTCGTATAAATAGTCCAGGAAAAGATTTTGATGACCCGGTATATCAGAAAAACTTGTAAACATAATTGTGCCTAATAATTAAAACATGCTGCTGTAAAATAATTAATTTTGAATTGATTTTAAATGAACTGCAAAAGTGCTATATTAAAACCTAAAATTTCAACGAATAAAACACCGCATTTGAAGCGGAAAAATCAATAATGATCGAGTTTAATCCTTTAATTTATTTTTCGACAAAAAGGTTCATTAATTTAATAAAAGTAGTTCTTTCGTACAGGCTTTCGATAATTACACGAAAACCGGTTGTATGGGGATTACCGCTTTCATATTCAATTGAGC
>DAIRET010000069.1:0-14008 GCA_036795455.1 Ignavibacteriaceae bacterium | reverse complement strand
GATTTTAAGAATACGATAATAATAATGACCTCGAATATCGGGGCAAGAGATATTAAACAGATCGGTTCTTTCGGTTTTTCGCAAGATGAAAGGAACGATGCTTATTCTTCAATGAAAAATACTGTTGAAGACGCAATGAAGAAACTATTCAGTCCTGAATTCTTAAACCGTCTTGATGAAGCGATTGTTTTCCGTAGCCTTGAAAAATCGGATATACTTCAGATAATCGATATCGAGCTTAAAGACTTACATACGAATCTTAAAGATCAGAATATGGTATTGATTTTAGATGACACTGCAAGAAATTTTATAGCAGATAAAGGTTTTGACCCGAAATTCGGTGCAAGACCGTTGCGAAGGGCAATTCAACATTATGTTGAAGACCCGCTTGCAGAGGAAATACTACGCGGTTCATTTAAAGATAAAAGCAGGATAGTCTGTAAACATTTTGAAAACACGGAACATCTTGTATTCTTAGAAGAAGAACCGGTAAAAGAGAGTCCTGAAGAGAAGAAGGAAGAATCCGAGAATCACATAAATGATTAAAGTATGAACAACAATTAACCCATACTTTTTATAAAATTAAACTAAAGGATGCTGTATCCAATATACAGCATCCTGCTTTTTAGATAAAACTAAAATTTAACTATCTACTTATCCTCATAATACAGAATTATTATGAATCGAATTTTTGCAACAACTACAATTAAATAAATAAGGAGTATTACCGTTATGCAAAGTTCCGAACGTATCCTAAACATTTTTGAAAAAACCGAAGCATTATTAAAAGGTCATTTCTTACTTACATCCGGCAGGCATAGTAACCAGTATTTTCAGTGCGCCAAGGTTTTGCAATATCCCCAGTATTGTGAAGAGATTTGTTCTATTATTGCAGACCATTTCAAACACTTTGAGATTGATACCGTTATTGCTCCGGCAATGGGAGGAATTGTAGTAGCCCAGGAAGTGGGCAGACAACTCGGTAAAAAAACAATTTTTGCTGAACGTGAAGAAAAAGTTTTAACTCTAAGAAGGGGTTTCGGAATAGAACCCGGCGAAAAGTGTTTGGTATGCGAAGATGTAGTTACAACCGGGGGATCTGTTTTTGAAGTTATTGAGATAGTAAAACAGAGTAAAGGGATTGTTGCCGGGGTTGGATATATCGTGGACAGAAGTAACGGAAAAGTTGATTTCGGGTTTCCCCAAAAAAGTACTGTCTCCCTTGAGGTTGTATCATATCTGCCTGGTGAATGTCCTTTGTGCAAGCAGAGTATTCCATTAGTAAAACCGGGTTCACGAAAGGTTAAATAATGAATTATATTTTTGAGTATGTACGGAGATTTATTCATAATGATCTTTTATACCAGGTTATAATTGCACTGATTATTATAATATTTTCATACCTATTTGCACATCTGCTGAGTTTTCTAATTAAAAAGATATTTAAACCGATTGCGAGTAGAACAGCGACCCAACTGGATGATGAAATTCTCTCTTTGGCAGGGAAAAGTGTATTTAAAGTTATAATAATTGCCGGGTCATTCTTTGCTCTTTCAGTTTTTACACAAGGATTCAATTTGGTTTCTCTTGATACCAATTCAAAACTAATTGATGAGTATCCTTACCTTGCTAAGCTGGTTTTAATTTTAGACTATGCTCTGTTCATTGTTCTTGTTTTTGTATTACTGATAATTTCGTTTCGAATTGTAACTATTGTGTTTAAATGGTATTCGGAAAAAATAAACGCGAATGAGAATAAAGACTTGAGCGGAAGTTTTTTCCCCTTATTAAATAAAGTGTCAAAAATTCTATTGTCTGCTCTTGCACTTGTAGTTATTCTGGCAAAATTTAAAATTGATATTAGCGCATTCATAGTGTCTCTTGGAGTTGGTTCTCTTGCTATTGCCCTTGCGGCTCAGGAAACAATTTCCAATATGATCTCAGGTTTTATTATAATGATCGACAGACCCTTTAGGATAGGTGATAGAATCAGAATAGGGACTGATATTTTAGGTGATGTTGTTGCTATTGGAATAAGAAGTACGAAAATAATGGACTTCGATAGAAATATCACCATTGTTCCGAATAATGATATTGTTAAGTCAAGAATTATTAACCTGACATATCCCAACATACTTACAAGGGTTCTTGTTGAAGTTGGTGTTGCTTACGGTTCGGACATTGACAAAGTAAAGGAAGTTATGCTTAAATGTGCACTGGAGAATTCATTAAGAAGTACGGATATTATGCCGGAAGTGAATTTTATGAAATTCGGTGATTCTTCTCTTGATTTCAGGCTGGATGTAAAAACCGATGATTATAAAGATGCTTTCACCCTCGGCTGCCAATTACGTGAAGCAATTTACAAAGCATTTGAAAAAGAAAAAATCGAAATACCTTTCCCGCAGAGGGTTGTTTACTTGAAAAATGAATCCTCAACAAAATAAACTTTAGGTAGAAAGCCAATTTTTCTATGGTAGTTCTAAAATCATCTTTATTGAATATGTTCCCGGAGATTTCATTCGGGTTTAGTACGAAATTAGGTCTTAACCGGAGACCTCCTTATCATTTTAATATGTCCCTCTCAGTTGATGATGATTCGCAATTGGTTAAAGAAAACAGGGCTGCTTTTTTTTCATCTTTAGGATTGTCTGAAGATAAAGTTGCATTTCAGAAACAGGTACATGAAGATGGGATAAGCATTGTAGATAAGGGGGGATTTTGCGGTGAAAGTGATGCAATTATTACAAGTCAACCGGGTGTTGGAATTGCAGTTAGCAGTGCTGATTGTCCCGCCATTTTTATTTACGATACATCCAACAAGATTATTGCCGGTGTCCATTCGGGGTGGAGAAGCAGCGAAAAGTTGATATTAAAAAAAACGCTGACTTTATTGAAGAATAGTTTTACTTCTAAACCGGAGAACCTTGTAGCATATCTTGCTCCATCAATAAGCGGGAAAAGTTATGAGGTCGGAAAAGAAGTAGCGGATAGATTTGATAAGAAATTCATTAGCTTAGTTGCCGAAAGATATTATCTTGATCTGCCTTTGTTTAATTATAATATTATGATTGAGTTCGGATTAAAAAAAGAGAACATACAGATTTCTAACGTCTGTACCTTCGAGAATAAAGAACTACTTCATTCATACAGAAGAGAAGGCTTGAAATCGGGACGGGCTTTAGGTGTTATTGCGATGAAAGGTAAAACTTGAACGATAACCTAAAAATAGGTTCATATTACTTAATTATTTGTTTGATATGGGGCTCAACCTGGATTGCTATTAGTATAGGATTGGAATCAATTCCGCCTTTTACGGGAGCCGGGTTTAGGTTTCTTGTAGCCTCTGTTGTTATCTATCTTCTAATGCGGTATAAAGCGATAAGAATCCAGACGGATAGAAATTCAATTGTACTCTATTTTGCAATGGGAATATTTTCTTTTGTTCTCCCTTTCGGATTGATTTACTGGGGACAACAATATGTCCCGTCCGGGTTAGCTTCAATTCTTTTTTCTATTCATCCTTTTTTCATTGCTCTCTTTCTAAAAATCTTTATACCGAAAGAGAGGTTGGGATTGATAAGAGTAATCGGTATTATAATAGGGTTTACCGGGATAGTTTTAATATTCTCGGATTCGTTTAATGGAGAAGTAAATAGTAATGTAATCGGAATGCTCGCCGTTCTTGCGAGTAGTGCATTACAGGCTTTTATTGTTGTTATAGTAAAAAAATGGGGTGGGCATTTAAACCCGCTCTCTATGAATTTTATCCCGATAACAATAGCAGCAATTGTATTGATCCCTTTCGGGCTGGCTATTGAAGGAACAGATAAGATAATTGTGGATTGGAAAGCTGTTATCCCGATTCTGTATCTTGGTGTGTTCGGGAGTGTTGTTACTTTTACGGCTTATTACTGGCTACTAAAAAGAATTAATGTTATAATGCTATCGCTGATTGCCTTTATTACTCCAATAATTGCACTTATACTGGGTTGGCTGATTGCAGGTGAAACTTTATTGCCGCATCAATTATTCGGAAGTATTATCGTACTGTTGAGTATACTTATTACTAATTTTGACAATGTAAAAACTTACTTTAAAAAGCGAAGTATATTAGGAGTTTCCAAATGAAAAATATTATTAGAATTAACAAAGCTTCATTTTATGCTTACCACGGGGTTTTCAGAGGGGAGCAGAATGTAGGCGGAAAGTTTGAAGCAGATATTGTTATCCATACAGACTTTACCGGTGCGGCAAAAACAGACAGGCTGAAACAAACAATAGATTACGAAGAAGTCTACAAACTGCTTACAAAACTTGCAATGAATAAAAAATTCTATCTTATTGAAGCACTTGCAGCTAAGATAGTTGAAGAGTTGTTCAGGAATTTTGTAAATATTTTAGAAGTTGAAGTACGTGTTCGGAAGAATAATCCCCCTATCGGAGGGGTTGTTGATTGTGTTGAAGTTGAAGTTTCAATGAATAGCGAGGAATTCAAGAACAAGTACTTAAACAACAAGCACAATCAGTAAAATGGATGGAAGCAAAACTGCATTTATCGGGCTTGGCTCAAACCTCGGCGATAAGTTTGAATTCATTAAATCGGCAGTTAGTTTAATTAACAATTCTCAGAAAAACCGGGTCGACAAAATCTCATCCATTTATGAATCTTATCCTTTGGGTGAAACATCGCAGGAAAACTATCTGAATGCGGTAATAAAAATATCAACATCGCTTTCACCTGAAGAGTTGTTTCATTTTCTTAAAGAAATTGAGGGGCAGCTTGGAAGGAAAAAGAGCAAGAAGTGGGATAGCAGGGAAATTGACCTGGATATATTATTCTATGATGATCAAGTAATAAAAACGGATTTGATTACAATACCGCACCAGCAGATATGTGCAAGAGACTTTGTATTAATCCCGATGAATGAAATTGAACCGGGATTAATTCACCCTGTTTTTAATCAAAAAATTTGTGATATTTGTAATAAAGATTTACAGAAATTCGTATTCGCAGTTTGCAAAAAGAAACTAATTATTTCGGAAGGAGAAATAGAAGAAGTTGAAAACGGAAATTAAATATATTGCCGTTGAAGGTGTTATCGGGGCAGGTAAAACTTCACTTGCAAAAAAATTATCGGAAAAATTATCTTCACAACTTATACTTGAACAATTTGAAGTCAACCCGTTTCTTGAAAAATTTTATAACGATAGAAGGAGATTCGCTTTTCAAACACAAATGTTTTTTCTTGTGAACCGCTTTAAACAGCAAGAACAGTTGAACCAGGAAAACCTTTTTACAGAGTTTATTGTATCGGACTATGTATTTGAAAAAGATAGAATCTTCGCATACCTCAACCTTGAGGGGGAAGAAATGAAACTTTATGAATCCGTTTTTCCTTTACTGCAAAAAAACCTTCGTAAACCAGACCTTGTTGTATATCTTCAATCAAGCGTTGATAGGTTAATGTACAACATAAAAAAACGGAGCCGAAGTATCGAGAAAAGTTTAACGAGAAGTTATATCGAAGAATTAAGTGAAGCATATAACAATTTCTTTTTTAAATATACAACCACACCTCTTCTTATCGTTGATACAACAGAAATAGATTTTGTAAATAGCCAGGGAGATTTCGATGAATTGTCCAAAGCTATGTTTAGGGAGGATAGGGGAGTGATTGAATATTTCCAACCTGAAACTAAGAGAATGCTATGAGATTGTTGACAACGATTTTTTGGGCGATAGTAATTTACATTTTCTACAAAATTATGAAGTTCTTTTTCAAATCGATTACTGCGCCGGAAAAAATTAAAACTAAGGTGAATAACCACAGTAATACTCGCCGTAATTATCCCGATATTGAAGACGCAAAGTATGAAGAGATCGTTACTGATAAATCGGAAAGAAAAGAGAATTAATGCGCCATGACGGAATTGTTCGTTTCGTTTCCCGCATATTAAAAGTTTTCCTTTCACTAAGAGAAAACAATTCTAAAATAATATCTACACATAAAAAAATCATAATAATCTGCCAGCATTTTTCGCTCGGTGAATTATTAGCTTGTGTCCCTGTTTTCAGAGCTTTAAAGGAAAAGTATCCCAATAGTGAACTCACAGTAATTACCAAAAACGATACAATAGATGCAGTAGTCAGTAACCCATTTGTAAATTCGGTTGCCGGAGTTAGTCGGAAAGACCTTTTAAATCCTATAAAGTTGGCAAAATTTCTACTGACACTTAGAAAGAATTACAACCTTGCTCTAATGCCGGTAATTGAGAATGTTTCAGCTTTGAGTTGTTTAATAACCAGGTTATCAAACGCAGATAGAAGAGTAGGTGCTAAATCATTAAATGGTAATACCAATTACTTTCAGTTTTGTTTTGACAGCAGGATAGACCTTGACTGGAGAAGACATCACGATTATCACATTACCGAAAGATGCCTCGAAATTGTCCGTCCTTTCGGGATAAATACAAATGATCTTAAATCAATTGTAACCTATGGCAAAAAAGAAACCGTTTATGCAAAGGAATACATATCTAAAATCAAACTGAATAAAAATGAATTGCTGATCGGGCTGAACCTGGGAGCCAATAATCCTGAAAATAGATGGTCTGTATATAGTTTCGTTTCACTGCTCGAACTATTAGAGAGAAAATATAAAGCAAAGTTTTATTTAACCGGGAATAAAAGAGATGAAAATCTTGTTGAACTTCTTGTAAGCAAGTTGTCATTCAATGTCAATCTTTTTATAAACCGGAGTGTCCCGGAAGTAGCTGCCATTGTATCGGTTTCGGACCTGTTTATTACAAACGATACAGGAATTATGCAAGTTGCAGGAACAACCGATACACCGTTAATAGCAATTTTCGGTGCATCAAATCCTTACAGCAGGCTGCCGGTGGGAAGCAAAAAGTTTTTTATCAGAAAATCGGATCTGATAGACGATGTTCAAGTTGTTGATGTTTTTAATCTTGCTTGCGAAGTTATAAACCCGCATCAAAGATGAAACTGCCTAAGGATTATTTTTGTTGGGATTAGTGAATCTTTAACCGTCAAAAATTATCTAATCGAAAAAAAAGGAGTGAAAATGTATTATAATTCAAAAACTGTAACAGTTACGTTTGATGAAGCAATTCAAAAAGTAACAACTGAACTTCAAAAAGAAGGTTTTGGTGTTTTAACAGAAATTGATGTTAAAGCAACGTTAAAGAAAAAGCTGGATGTCGATTTTCGTAATTATAAAATACTGGGTGCATGTAATCCCCCCTTTGCATATAAAGCTTTAAGTATGGAAGAAAATATTGGAGTATTAATGCCGTGCAATGTTGTTGTCCAGGAAAAAGAGAATGGCATAATTTCAATTTCAGCTGTGAATCCAATGGAATCAATGCAAGCTGTCGGTAATGCTGAACTTGCTGCTGTTGCGGGGGAAATTTCTGCAAAGCTAAAAAGAGTAATCGAAAACTTGTAGAGTTAAAATAAATTAGGAATTAAAATGAATGGAACCGTAATACTAAAAAGGAAAGAAGAATTACGTCTGCTTAAAGGGCATTTATGGATCTTTAGCAACGAAATTTTTTCAATTGACGGCAGCCCTGAAAACGGCGATCTCGTTAATGTTTATGATTCAAGAAACAACTTACTGGGATGCGGGTTTTTCAACAAGAACTCGTTAATAGCAGTCAGAATGATTTCTGCCGAACCGGTGGATAACATGTATTCACTTATTAAAGGCAGACTCCACTCAGCTTTTTCTTACCGGAAAAGCGTTTATCCTTTAAGAAATTCCTTTAGGATGGTGTTCAGTGAAAGCGATTTTCTTCCGGGGTTGATAATAGATAAGTTTAATGATACTTACGTTATTCAAATTAATTCATTCGGTATGGAAAAACATATTGAGCCTGTAGCTGAGATTTTAAAGACAGAGTACGGTGCTAAAAATATCTTTACAAAAAACGAAGCAAATTTCAGAACGATGGAAGGGCTGCCGGTTGAAGACTTTTTACTGTTCGGTGAGAAAGGGGAGGAAGTAATTGATGATGGAAAGTTGAAGTATAAAATTGATTTCAACAATAGCCAGAAGACAGGCTTATTCTTCGATCAATCAGATAACAGGTACTTTATTGAAATGCTATCTGAAGGGAAAAACGTACTTGATGGTTTTTGCAATTCAGGCGGATTCGGGCTCCATGCTCTAAGTGGAAATGCTGCTTCAGTAGATTTTGTCGATTCTTCCGAAAGCGAGATAAAAGCTGTTGAAAACAATTACCAGCTGAATCAATTTGAAACCGATTCCAACTTAATTCAATCCGATATGTTTGAATTTCTGCAGGATAAAACTGATTCGGATAAAAGATATGATTTAGTTATGATTGACCCTCCGGCTTTTATTAAAGGAAAGAAAAACCTTCACACTGGAATAAAAGGGTATGAAAAACTAAATCGGCTTGCCTTAAAGATAGTAGAAAAGGGAGGTTTCTTTGTTACGTCTTCATGTTCTCATCATCTCACAAGAGATTTGTTCCTGGATATTATAATTAACTCTGCACAAAAATCCGGACGGAGTATTATTAAAGTTTATGAAAACGGTGCTTCACTTGATCACCCGGTTCATCCTGCAATGCCGGAGACTTCGTACTTGAAGTTTTTTGTTTTTCGGGTAGTTGATTAAATACGGATTAAAGGATTTATTATAGGAGAATAGTGATTGTACAACAGTAACAACTACGGTTGAGCAATCACTATCATTACAGGATAAACAACCTTTCTCTTTCTCCTTTATCTTATTCTTTATTACCCCCTCCACTTTACCTTGTATAAAAAGTGCAACCTTTTTAATTTTGCACTCGTCTAAAAACTACTTTTATACAATTTTTAATAACGATAGGAATAATAGTGGATATTACTGCATTAAACGAGAAAATTAAGCAAGAGAGTGCGTTTATTGATTTGCTGATGACCGAAATAAGCCGGGTTATTATCGGACAGAAATCAATGCTTGAACGCCTGGTAATCGGGTTGCTTGGCAACGGTCATATTTTGTTGGAGGGTGTTCCGGGATTAGCAAAAACTCTGGCAATTAAGTCGCTTGCATCAGCAATGCAGGCTAAGTTCAGAAGAATTCAATTTACACCAGACCTCCTACCAGCAGACTTGATAGGAACACAGATTTACAACCAGAAAGAAGGGAATTTTTCAATTAGAAAAGGTCCTATATTTGCAAATTTCATTCTTGCGGATGAAATAAACCGTTCACCGGCTAAAGTTCAAAGTGCATTACTTGAAGCGATGCAGGAACGCCAGGTTACAATTGGTGAAGAGACATTTAAGTTGGAAGAACCGTTTTTAGTTCTTGCAACTCAAAACCCGATTGAACAGGAAGGCACTTATCCTTTACCGGAAGCCCAGGTTGATAGGTTTATGTTAAAAGTAAAGATTACTTATCCCACCCGCGATGAAGAATTAAAAATTATGAAGCTTAATCTTAACCAGGAGTTTGATAAAATTCAACGCGTGATTACACCGGCGGATATTCTTAAAGGGAGAGAATTGATTAATGAAATTTATGTTGATGAAAAGATAGATAGATATATTCTTGATATCGTTTTTGCAACACGAAACCCGAAAGAATTCAAATTAGAAAAATTAGCCGATATGATAGCATACGGTGCATCACCCCGTGCCACAATAAATTTGAACCTCGCTTCAAGAGCAATGGCATTCATAAAGAGACGCGGTTATGTAATCCCGGAAGATGTCCGCTCGGTTGCAATGGATGTGTTGCGGCACAGGGTTGCAGTTACATATGAAGCAGAAGCAGAAGAAATAAATTCCGAACACATTATCCAGGAAATCTTGAACGCTATTGAAGTACCTTAATCATTTTTTTACGAAGAGTTGATATTATTAAATGACTACAAAAGAAATACTTAAAAAAGTCAGGCAGATTGAAATTCGTACAAAAGGATTGGTGAACCAGGTCTTCGGAGGAGAATACCATTCGGTATTCAAAGGAAGGGGAATGGAGTTTTCCGAAGTACGTGAATACCAGCTTGGCGATGATATCAGAAATATTGACTGGAATGTAACCGCCAGGTTAGGGCATCCTTATATTAAGGTTTTTGAAGAGGAACGAGAGCTTACTGTTATTCTTCTGGTTGATCTTAGCGGCTCTCAATACTTCGGTACGGGGATTGCGACTAAACAACAGATCGCTGCTGAAATAAGCGCTATCCTTGCGTTTTCTGCTTTAAAGAATAACGATAAAGTCGGATTGATTTTGTTTACCGATAAAATCGAAAAGTTCGTTCCTCCGAAAAAATCGAAATCTCATATTTTAAGAATCATAAGAGAACTACTATCATTTGAACCGACAGGCAAAGGAACAAGCATTAAAACCGCATTGGAGTTTATGAATAATGCGATAAAGAAAAGAAGTATTCTCTTTTTGATTTCAGATTTCAACGATTCCGGTTATGATAAGATTTTAAGGATTGTTGGTAGGAAGCATGACCTTATCGGTATTACATTAGCTGATAAAAGAGAAGAAGCACTTCCACCTCTCGGTTTGATGAAGTTAGTTGACCCGGAATCCGGGAAAGAGATGGTTATCGATACTGGAAGCAAAAAGTTTCAATCGATGTACCGGAAGAAGAGAGAAGAATTTGAAAGAGTGAGAAAGTCGCTTTTCATTTCGAGCAGGCTTGATAGTGTTTACATTAACACAAATGAACCGTATATAAAATCTCTTGTCAGCTTTTTCAGAATGAGGGAAAGAAGATGGTAAAATATTTCTCTTCTCTATTTCTATTCTTGTTTTCGCTTGCCGTCTTCGGACAGAACATTGAGACAAAAGTATCGGTGGACACTACAGATTACTTAATCGGGGATTTCATCAACCTGAATATCAACGTGAACCATCCTAAAGCTATAGAAATCTTTTTCCCATCCATAAAGGATTCGTTAAAAAAACTTGAACTTGTATCCTCGTTGCCGGTAGATAGAACTGAAGATGAAAAGAATGTTTTTCTTACTTACAAATTTGTTTTAGCCGGTTACGATTCCGGAGCATTCATTGTTCCTTCGTTTACGATTCCTTATAAAACTAAAAATGATACTGCACTTCAATTGGTGCAAACAGATTCAATACTCCTTTTCATTCATACTATGGATGTTGATACAACTTCGGAGATAATGGATATTAAGCAGCCATTGACCATCCCGCTTGATTGGACATTCATAATAATTGTTGCACTGGCTGTTATTTTTGCAGGAATTATCGGTTACTACCTGATAGTTAAATATATGAAAAAGAAAAAAGGAACCGGGGAAGAAATAGTAATAAAGAAACTTCCGCATGAAGAAGCACTGGATTCGTTAAATGACCTAAAGGAGAAAAAACTGTGGCAGAAGGGATTCATTAAAGAATACCATACTGAAATAACAGGCATTATAAGGAAGTATTACGAAGAGAGATTCAATCTTCCCGCACTTGAATTAACAACCTCCGAAGTTCTTGATCATCTGAAGAACAGAGCCGAAACACAAGGTATAGTTGACCTGACAGGTAGTTTCTTAAGCAATGCCGATATGGTTAAATTTGCCAAATATATTCCCATGGATTCAATTAATGAAGAAATGATGAATCAAGCTGAACAGATTATTGGAATGACTATTCCGAATTCTGAAATAAAAGGAGAGAACGATGTTTAACTTCGATTTTTCTTTTGCTTATCCGTATTTTTTATTAGTTGCTTTAGTAGTTCCTTTTATGGTTTTCTGGCATTTCTATAAGGGAAAAAAAACTCAACCGGGTATAAGTTTTTCAATGCTAAATCTTGTTAAAGATCGCTCCGGAACTTTAAAGGAGCGGTTTGCATCATTACCATTCTTTTTAAGATTAATAGGTTTGCTCGCTTTGGTGATTGCGCTGGCAAGACCACAAAGTTTTTCGACGGGAGAAAATGTTTATACCGAGGGAATTGATATCGTTCTTGTACTTGACATATCAGGCAGTATGCTTGCAGAAGACTTCAAACCGAACCGTCTTGAAGCTGCAAAAAGAATAACTGATAATTTCATTGAAGGAAGAATTTCGGATCAAATCGGTTTAGTAATTTTTTCACGAGATGCTTTTACGCAATGCCCGCTTACAATTGATTATTCCGTTCTTAGAAATCAATTAAATGAAGTTAAAAGCGGAATGATTGAAGACGGAACTGCTATCGGAAATGCAATAGCCAATGGGATTAATAGGTTGAAAGATAGTAAATCCAATAGTAAAGTTATGGTTTTGCTTACGGACGGTGTGAATAATGCAGGTGAAGTAAACCAGATAACCGCGGCTGAAATTGCAAATAAATTCGGGATACGTATTTATACTATAGGTGTCGGTACGATGGGACAAGCTCCTTATCCTTTTCAAACACCGTTCGGAGTACGGTATCAGATGGTTCCGGTAGAAATTGATGAACCTGTACTCAAGCAGATTGCAGGTATGACGGGAGGAAAGTATTTTAGAGCGACAAACAATAAAAAACTGGAAGATATTTACACAGAGATTGATAAACTTGAAAAGACAAGAGTTGAAGTAACTTCTTTCCGTAGTAAGAAGGAGTTGTTCTTTCCATGGTTAATAAGCGGGTTGTTCCTTGTCTTTTTTGATTTCGGACTTTCAAGAACTTTATTCAGAAGGCTGCCGTAGTATGTTTAGATTTGCTAACCCGGATTACCTCCTTGCTTTATATTTAATCCCGATTTTTATAGCGGTTTATGTTTTGTTGTACAGAAAGAAAATCAAACTCTTAACTACATTTGCAGAAAAGAAACTGTTTGATGTTTTATTCGGAAGTAAGAGTTTTTTCAAAGAGCATTTCAAGTTTTCAATATCGTTAATAACTGTTGCACTATTGATATTAGCTGTTGCAAGACCACAAATCGGCAGCCGCATTGAAGAAGTAAAACAAATAGGTATTGATGTTTATATTCTGCTTGATGTATCAATGAGTATGAAAGCGGAAGACATTCGTCCGAATAGGCTTGAAAAAGCGAAAAATGAAATAACTTCTTTAGTAAGAAAACTTCAAGGGGATAGAATAGGACTAATTGTGTTTGCCGGACAAGCATATATCCAGTTTCCATTGACAACCGATTATTCTGCGGCTAATTTGTTTTTATCTGTTGTTGATGTAAATACCGTACCGCAAGCAGGAACTGCAATTGCATCTGCGATAAATCTTGCTGTAAAATCTTTTGATTTTAAGTCCTCTACAAAAAAAGTAATAGTTGTAATCACAGACGGCGAAGATCATGAAGGGGATATATCAGCTTCGGTAAAAAATGCAGTTGAAAAAGACGTGATGATCTATACAATTGGTATGGGCTCTGTTTCCGGTGCCCCTATTCCGGTTTATGATAATAGAGGCAGCCAGGCTGGCTTTAAACAGGATAGAGAAGGCAATATCGTCCTTACAAAATTGGATGAAGCGACTTTACGTCAGATTGCATCGGAAGGTAACGGAAAGTATTATCTGTCTTCTAACTTCTCGAATGAACTTGACATGATTTATAAAGACCTTGCCTCTATCGAAAAGGAAGAATACGGAAGTAAAAAAATTACCGACTATGACGATAAATATTACTATTTTTTAATACCGGCAATTTTACTATTGTTTATCGAGTTTTTTATTACCGAACAAAAATCACGTTTTTTCAGGCAGCTATATAGAAAGTACAAAATATCAAACAATTAATTAGTATGTAAATGAAATTTGTAAACTTATTATTTCTTGTAATTCTGGCATGTACTGCAACATCCGCTCAGAGTATGCGATCACTTGTTAATGACGGAGTTACTCTTTACGATGGGAAAAAGTACTCCGATGCTGAAGTAAATTTCAGAAAGGGATTAGAGAAAGAACCGGATAATTTTGTTGCTCATTTTAATCTCGGTGATTCCTACTTTATGCAGGAGAAATATGAGGATGCTATTAAATCGTATCAAAA
>DAIRET010000068.1:0-14034 GCA_036795455.1 Ignavibacteriaceae bacterium | reverse complement strand
ATTGATTTCCAGTCTGACAACCGAACCGAATCTTCTTTGACGGATATTTTCTTCGATTACAGTAAGCAGGTCATCAGCTTCATCTTCCTGGATTTCAATATCGGTATCCCTTGTCAATCTAAACCTGTGCGCTTCTACTATTTCCATCTTTGGGAATAAAAATTCAAGGTTTTCGCGTATGAGGTCACCGAGCCAAATAAACTTCGCGACGAACTTCTGCCCGTTTGTTTTCTTTTTTTCACTTTGAATTATTTTATCAATTTGAAGCAAACGCGGTAGAATGCTTGGAACTTTAACGCGGGCAAAGTGCTTGTCCCCTTTAGGATTTTTAACAAGTACAGCAAGACTCAAACTCAAGTTTGATATATATGGAAAAGGTCTGCCCGGGTCAAAAGCAAGCGGAGTTAATACGGGGTAAATTTCTTTTTTGAAAAAAGCCGTCAGTTTTTCCTTTTCCGTTTCCGATAATTCTTGATAGTCCAGTATATGAACGTTATTCTTTTTTAGATTAGGAACTACTTCGTTTAACCAGAGATTGCTTAATGCATCAAGCATTGGCTTAACTGCCTTTTCTATACGTTGCAGTTCAACATGCGGGGTTAAGCCGTCAATTGTAGGACCTGTTATTCCTGCAGCAATTTGATCTTTAATTCCCGATACGCGAATCATGTAAAATTCATCAAGGTTGGAAGCAAAAATCGAAATAAATTTTACTTTCTCGAGCAGCGGGAGTTCAGGATTTAATGCTTCTTCAAGCACACGCCTGTTGAACTCAATCCAGCTCAGATCTCTATTGAAGAAATTAACCGGTAAATTATACTTTTTTAGAAACTCTTTGTCTGCCATAAAAAACCCAATTTTGAGGCAAAATATAAGATATTTTTATCTATTTTCTTGGTGATTAAACTGCCACCAGTTCTAAGTTAAACTTGAAGAAAAGTTGATTTTCTTAAAATACAAAAATATGCCTATCTCAGAGTCAAATCATGAGCTAATATTTAAATATTGTGACAATACTATTTCCGGTTTTGACTTAATATTGTTTATATTTACGGTAAATCATTTCCAAATTCAAAATTAGAGAGGCTGGAAGTATGAATCTTACTAAGTTTAAAGTTCCTTATAAAAAGAAAATCGACCTTAACGATTTTCCAACAGATTTTTCCGGAGGCTTCAAATCAAAAGAGGCAGCCGAGAAACGTATGCATAAAAACATCGAAAAAATGTCTGATCTTCAGGACAAACTTTATGCACACGACAAGTATGCATTGCTTATTATCTTTCAAGCAATGGATGCTGCAGGGAAAGACGGCGCAATTAAACATGTAATGAGTGGATTAAACCCGCAAGGCTGCCAGGTATTCAGTTTCAAACAACCTTCGGCAGAAGAATTAGACCACGATTACTTATGGCGCATCAATAAATCACTCCCCGAAAGAGGTCGAATCGGTATATTCAACCGCTCTCACTACGAAGAGGTTCTTGTTGTAAAAGTACACGACTATATTAAACACGCAAAACTTCCCGAACCGCTTGTAAATAAAAATATCTGGGATAATAGGTACCGGCAAATACGAGACTTTGAACGCTACCTGTATGAAAATGGTGTTATTACAGTAAAATTTTTCCTTCATGTTTCAAAAGCAGAACAGAAAAGACGATTCTTGAAACGGCTTGAAGACCCGGCAAAGAACTGGAAATTTTCTGCTTCGGATTTGAAAGAAAGGGCTCACTGGGCAGAATATAAAGCAGCATACGAAGAATGCCTGCTGAATACAAGCACAAAGTCTGCTCCATGGTATGTTATTCCGGCGGACAAAAAATGGTTTGCAAGACTCGCTATTTCTGAAATCATTACGCAAACCCTTGCAAGGTTGAAACCTTTCTATCCAAAACTAAATGAAGAACAATTAAAGAATTTAGCAGTTTATAAAGAGAAATTGTTAAACGAAAAATAGTTGTTGTTTTTGATGGGGTTGTTTCAAATTTAATTTTCAAACAACCCCAATGATCTATCCGGTATTAACCGTTTTTACTGAATGATCTTAAAAAAACTTTTGTCAGTTTTACAAGTCCCGTGAGTCTTTTCATAATGTCGTTAGAGTAAAGGAATTCCATTGCTCCTTTCAATCCGTCATAAATCGACTTGCTGTGCGGATACCACCACATATTCTTTTGAACACCTGGCATTATATCGTCAACAACAACACGGGGCTGTGTCATTTCTTCAAGCCCTAAGTAACTATGTGTTCTTCCTAAACCTGATTGTTTGAATCCACCCCAGGGAGTCTCTGCAAGTCCGTGACTCATCAAATGGTCATTAATTGTAATAGCACCGGCTTCTATTCTTGATGCTATCGAGTGAGCTTTTTCTTTATCTTCAGTCCATATTGAAGCGGTTAAACCGAGATTCGAGTTGTTAGCATTTGTTATAGCTTCTTCAATAGTGTTGAATTTCGAAATCGCAATTACAGGTCCAAAAGTTTCTTCTTTCATTACAAGCATTTCATCAGTTACGTTTTCAATAATGGTAAGAGGATGAAACAGTCCCGGATTATTTTCATTTGGATTGGAAAAAGTAGAAACCAATGCTCCTTTCTCTTCGGCGTCGAGTACATGTTCCTTTACTGTTTTTAATTGGTTTTCAGTTGTTAAAGAACCGATGTCAACATTAAAACCTGTATCGGCTCCATGACGCAGTTTGACAATTTGCTTTTTAAGAAGTATGATAAATTCATTATAGATTTTCGTGTCAACATAAATCCTTTCAACGCCGGCACATGATTGACCCGAATTTGAAAGTCCCGCCCACAACGCTCCGCTTACTGCACGGAAAAGATTTGCATCGCTGCATACGATCATTGCATCGTTCCCGCCAAGTTCAAGTGAAAGAGGAAGCAATTTTTCAGATGCACTTTTCATCAATTTTTTCCCCACCGGAACGGAACCGGTGAAGAATATTTTGTTTATTCCATTTCCAATAAATGAATCACCGGCGATGTTTCCCGGAATATTTAATAGATGGAATAATCCATCCGGTAAACCGGCGGCATCAATACACTGTTGTATAATTTTCCCGACTTGAAGAGTTTGAGTTGCTACTTTTAAAATAACTGCATTACCTGCAACCAATGCCATTATTATTTCGTGGAATGGAATAGCAAATGGATAATTCCATGGGCTAATAATTCCAACAATACCCCAGGGAACTCTATCGATATAAGAGCGTTTGTTAATTAAAAGAATACTCCCGGCTTTTAGTTTCTTACGTCTTAAAACTTTTGGGGCGGTTTTACAATAGTAAGTAAGCGCCATTGTGGCGGGAAATACTTCCGTGCTCAAGGCATCCATCTTTGTTTTACCGGAATCTTTCGAAATTGTATCTGCTATTAAGTCCGCATTATCAACAATAAAATCTCTTATTTTGAAAAGATATTCATTTCTTTCTTTGAACGATTTTCTCGCCCATTCCGGCTGAATCCTCTTACATTTTTCAATTGCATTGAGCAAATCATCAATGCTATTTTCTTCTGTAAAACCGATTACTTCGAGTGTCGCAGGGTTAATTGATTTCGTTTGTTTTAGTTCGGACATACTATTTCTTTCTTTTAATTAAATCCTAAATTTTATAGTCTTTTGCGATACGATGATGCACTAAAATTTTTTAATGGTCATGTCATTTGACTAATTTTGAAACAGCTTTAAACTCATCTGTACCGCAAACCTCAAGAAGTTCAAACAAAACCGATTCTGTAGTAGTAACCTCTGCCCCAAGTTTTGCCATTCTATTCAATGCAGTATTGTAATCAATTTCTTTCCGTGATGATACTGCATCAGCAATAACATTGACCTGGAAATCATTCGCAAGTAAATCCATAACGGTTTGTTGAACGCATACATGTGATTCAATACCGGTAACCACTACTTGTTTTATCTTTTTTGAATTCAGTTCATCAAAAAGGTCGCCGGCACCATAGCAGCTAAAACTCATTTTTTGAACAGCCTGTTTATTTCCGAGGGCTTCTTTTAATCTCGATTCGGTTTCTCCAAGTCCCTTTGGGTACTGTTCGGTATAGAAAATTGGTAAGTTCATAATTTGAAAACCGTTAATCAATTTAAGATTGTTTTCGATTACTCTTTCGGTATGCTGCATTACTCTGAATATTCTTTCTTGTATATCTATAATCAGTAATGCAACATTTTCTTTCTTTAAGATTTTCGGGTGTCTTTTAAGTTCCATACTTTCACTTCGATTAATTAGTATATTTTTTCCATACCGTATTTACCGCATGCATACATCATTAGAATAGCAGAAATAGAAACAAGAGCTTTCTTTTGATCCTGGACGTAGATCACAAGGTCATATATCTCAGCAACAAAACGCATGTTATTAAGAATTTTTTTTAATTCCCCGTAAGATGGAGTTCCATGCCAGTTAGCAATTTCTTTTACAAGCAGGTTTTCATACCTTCTTAAAAACTCATTAAAAGAGATAGTTCTGGCTGATTGCGGCGAATGCGGGCGGCATACATTAATTAAATCGTTAAAATACGTATCCCATTTTTGAGCCAATGCTTTATTACTTTCTCTCATTACGTAGCGTGCTTTTTCAAGGGAGAAGTGTGCTTTGGTTGTTACTTTAAATTTAGGAATGAGGGCATAACCATCGTAACTGGTTTCTCCAGTTTCAGCATCAAAATATTTCCATCTTTTTAATAATTGCGAATAGGAGTAGATAACGATAACTTTGTCAAGTCCGCTGTCAACAACAATAAATTTATCTTGTTGAACGTTAATCACCGTGAACCAGTGTTCCCAGTTATCAACGCTTAGAATGCACGGGTATCCATCTTTAAGATGCGAAATAAGTACTTTGAGCGATTCGCTTTTTGTTTCCCGCCTAAAGTATTTCATTTTACAGCCGTATGCTTTTGCAGCTTTCGCCAGCCCTATTTCATCGGTTCCGTTCCACCAGCTGCTGCCGGCTTTCTTTGCTAAAATATTTTCGTTTGGGAATTGCCCAAGCATTACAAGTGCATACTTTAATGCGAAAGGACCGCACTGGTATTTATAAGGTTGAGGGTAAAAACTCATTTAAATTATAGGTCGATTTTTAATTAAAAAATGTTTGATGTAAATTTAAGTAATCGAATCAATTTTATCGAGATCATTTTTTACGAATATAGAGGTAAATATGAAAAAATTAAAGGTAGGCATCCTTTTCAATGAGCCTATGCCGGAAATGTATAAAGCTAAAACCGTGGAAAACGAAACAGAACTCGGTTTTGTCCCCTACTTTGAGATGGATAGTATTTCCCCTGTTGAAGAATACGAACAACTAACAGAATTAATACGAAAGAACGGTTTTAATGCTTATCATTTCAATGTTAAAGATGATTTTTTCAAGTTGATAGAGCATCTGAAAACCGAAAAACCGGATGTGATTTTTAATTTTGTTGAGCTTTTTCATAATGACCCGAAACTTGAGATGAATATTGCGGGTATTTTCGAATTATTAAAAATTCCTTACACAGGCGCACCCCCGATTGCGCTCGCAAATTGCCAAAACAAGGTTTTGACTAAAAGAATTCTTGCGTACAATAAAATAGCTTCACCCCATTTTATTGTAGTAAGCGAAATAAAACAACGTTATTCCCACAAGTTGAAATTCCCACTAATAGTTAAACCTGCATATGAAGATGCAAGTGTAGGAATCGATTACAAAGCTGTAGTTAGAGGTAATAAAGACTTGAAAAAGAGGATTGATAATATATTGGAGAGTTTTAAACAACCGGCTTTAGTAGAGGAATTTATTGAAGGAAGGGAATTGAATGTGGCAATAATGGGGGATAAAAATCCCGAAGTTCTGCCGATAAGCGAAATCGATTTTTCCGAAATGCCGGATCATCTTGAGAATATAGTAAGCTATCAAGCCAAATGGGATCCGTTACACGAAGCCTACCATAAAACAATTCCTATTTGTCCTGCGGAATTACCGGTAGAAATAAGAAAGAAGGTTGAAACAATAGCTCTTACTGCATTCAAAACCATGGGAGTAAGGGATTATTCAAGAGTAGATATTCGGTTATCTAAAGAAAATGAAGTGTTTGTACTTGAAGTAAACCCGAATCCCGATTTAACAGAAAGTGCGGGTTTTATGCGTTCTGCAGAAGCTGCCGGTTATTCTTATGAAGAATCACTCGTAAAGATACTGAACTTCGCAGTTGAAAGAGGTAAAAAATAGAATTCGGAGAATTGGAAAACTTGGGAAGGAAAAAGCCCTAAAGAATCAATTCTTTAGGGCTGATTTTTTTTAAGCTTTTGTTTCAACCAGACTTGGATATTTAACTTTTGCTAAAGCATACAATCCGAATAAAGCACCTGAATAAACCAGGTCACCTATTAAAGTATTATGGAAAAACGGTATTGCAGCAGTATAACATGTTACAAGTCCCGAAAAATTCATAGGATATAAGAATCCCGAAACCCAAACAGCAAAGTTGGTTACAACAAAAAACAGTACCGAAGAGGAAACAGCGGCAATTGCAACCCTGCCTGTATTAACACGGTTTCTGAGCATAAAGCCGATTCCGACTACAAGGGCAAAACTTAAATAAATCGCCCACATCCCATCATAAAAGCCGATTACAAGATCGGAGATAAGAAGAGCTATAAACGGAACAATAAAGGCAAGCTTCTTATTGTCGAAATATGCACCACCAAACAGTGCAATAGCTGCAATCGGTGCGAAATTTGGGGGATGCGGAATTAATCTTGAAAATACAGCCGCTAATATCAGTCCGGTTAAAAAGAAAAACTTTGTCGAAAACAATTTCTCTTTCATAAAAAAATCCTTTCTCGTTGTCGTTTATATTCTAAGTATATTTATAATCGTTGTTCAGTAAAAAAAAGTTCAATCACTTGGTTCAAATTTAATAAAATTAACCGAGAGAATTCAAATTAATTGACGAAAAGTTTTCTGCCAGTCGAAAAAATGAATTATTGTTTATCTAACGTTGTTTTATTTATTATCTTTGAATAACAATTTCAAAAAAAGGAAACAAATATGCAGCCGGATAATTATGTGGCAATAGACTACGTACTAAAAGATGAACTTGGTAACACTATCGATACAACAGAAGGGAATGAGCCATTTAAATTCATTTCGGGAAGGAATCAGATACTCCCTGAACTTGAAAAAGTGGTTTTCGAGATGAAAGAGGGAGAATCCCGTAAAGTTGTTCTTTCACCGGAAAATGCGTACGGTAATTATGATCTGAATGCAATTCAACTTGTTAAATTATCACAGTTCCCTAAAGACCAGATTATAAATGTCGGGGATGAATTTATTGCAAATACACCCGATGGTAGACCACTTCCTTTTGTAGTAAAAGAAATTACCGGACAGGATGTTAAACTTGACTTTAATCATCCCCTTGCAGGGAAAGAGTTGACCTTTGATGTGAAACTACTTGAATTGAGACCCGCTACAGAAGAAGAGATTAGCAACATCTCCGTTGAGTAGCAGCCATTTCATAGCTGAATAAATATTCCGGATTTGTGGCTTATTATAAACCCGGAATATTTATTGCCTCTCGTAATCAAAAAAAGTCTTTCGTTTTAAATCGGCAATTGCCAGCTTATAATCAATTAATGCATTCAAACTGTTCGTTTGCGCATCCGTTAAACGGAGTTGTGTTTGAGATAAATCGAAACTTGTTATGTTGCCGGCTTCAAAGCGTGCTGTGCTTATTTCATAACTTTTACGTGCTACTTCCACGCTTTTTGTAAGTACTTCAACTCTTGCGCGGGATGATTCGATTTTGTTTACAAGTGTTATTATCTCTTTTTTAATCTGCTCTTTTAAGTTTTCAAATGTCAAAACCGATAGTTTCAAATTTGCTTCGGCAGATTCGACTTCCCGGCTGTTCTTACCCCAGTCCCAAACCGGTAATGCAACCGTAAAAGATACACTCCGGTCTTCAGCAAAAGCATGAAACAAGTCTTTAAAATCATCGTCGTTTTTATTAATACCGTAATTCGCCTGAAGCACGGCATTAATATTTCCTTTTGAACTAACTTCATCAACCGTCAATGAACTCAAATTAATATCCGCACCGGCATTATGTAGCTCCGGTCGATTATCGAGCGCCGATTGAACAGCATGTTCAACATCGATTTTAACAGGCTTGTATTCCAATTCGGCAGCAACATCAATATCCTCATCAATTGGAAGTCCGATTAATATTTTAATGTTATCTTTAGCTTCCCTGAAACGTGTTTCAGCGTTCAACAATTCATTCTTTGCCGAAGCAAGTTCAACTTCAAGCTGTAGTGCTTCTACTTCTGCAAGTAAACCGGCTTTGTATTTATTCATCGCAGTTTCATAAGAAATCGTAGTTTGATTTACCCGTTCCTGAACTATCTCCATATTCCTTTTTGCCTGGAAAAGCTGGTAAAAGCTAGAAGTTACATTATAAATTAGGTCATGTTCCGCTCTGGAAAAATTCCGTTTTGATTTCTCAAGATTAATTTCGGCTCTTTCAAGACTTGCCGAAAGCGAATTAAAAGTGAATAAAGGTTGACGCAGTCTTAGGCTCATATTCGTGTAGTAATCACGTGATGTTCCTGTAATTCCACTAAATTGATCTCTTCCGAATATCGAACTAACTAACGAGAATGTTCCGTTTGTAAAGGGGATTGGCTGCGTAAAATAAAGCCTTCCTTCAAGTGTAGTGTTTCCGACTTCAAAAAACTGTTCGCTTGCAGTTTGAGTATTGAACTGGCTTTGGAGGCTTCTGGAATAACGCGGCAGATCGAATTCCATTGAAACTGAAGTACGTAATCCCATTTTAGTTGCTTCAAGAGTTTTTTGAGAACCTTCAAGCGAAAATGAAGCGGATTTAATCGAATAGCTCTCTTTTAGTGCAATTGATAGTGCTTCATCAAGCTCCAATACTCTTTGAGGTGATATATTTGTTACTAAGCAAAGGAGAAGTAATATTGTCTTTTTAAATTTCATTTGAGTAGTTCCTTCCCGGTTTTAGAAAAGAAGTTTATTCATATCTTAAAGATTCAATCGGGTTCTTATCAGCCGCTTTTTTGGCGGGATAAATTCCAAAAATTATTCCTGTAATTGCAGAAACGAAAAAGGCCAGGATTACTGCAATAGGGGAAACAAAGGTTTTCCATTCGGCGTAAGTTGATATTACTGCCGTAAGAATAAATCCGACAAGAATTCCGAGCAAACCACCGATTATACTGATTGTGATAGCTTCAAACAAAAACTGGGTTAAAACATCAATTTTAGTTGCACCAACAGCCCTTCTAACGCCGATTTCTCTTGTCCTTTCCATGATGTTTGCAAGCATGATGTTCATAATTCCGATTCCCCCCACAAGCAGCGAAATTCCAGCTATTGCTCCCATAACTATATTAAAAATTCTTTGAGTTTTTTGTTTCTGTTCAAGCAGTTGTTCGGGGAGAATAACGTCGTAATCTTTTACTCCGTAATGTTTTCTCTGTAATATTCTTTCTACAAGGTGTGCGGCTTCTTTTAACAAGTCGGAGTTCTTTACTTTCACTGTAATTTGGTCCAGTGAGTTTCTATCTACAGTTGATACCGCTTCATCCATTGAAAATGATGCTCCGCGGGTTCTAATAACCATTTGCTGGTTAACCTCAACTTTATCCATTTTATATACCATAGTGGAAAGAGGTATATATATGTCATCATTGAAATTCCGTAACCCGAAGCTTTTCATCCCGGTTGAAGATACATTCTTCGGTGCAACAACGCCGATGATCTCAAACCAAAGGTCGCCTATTTTGATTTTTTTATTTACAGGGCTTTCAAACTTGAATAGTTTTTCTTTTATTCCCGCACCGATTACGCAAATATTGGAGCGGTCGTTATATTGAAACTGTTTGAAAAATGTTCCCTCGATTAATTTGGAATTGAAGGTATTAGGGTATTCCGCTGTTGTTCCTATAATAACAAATTCATTTATGGAGGATTTGTAAATTACGGGAGATTTAATTTCTCTTACCGGAGTGATGCTTTCAACAAAGGGGTTTAATTCAAGAATAGCTTCCCTGTCATTCATAGTTAAACCTGGGGAGTATGAGGCTTTTGCACCGTTAGCAGTTTCATTTTTAATTACCCTGTTGATTATTATGTTGTTAGTGCCGAGTAATTCAATTTGCTGAAGTGTTTCTTGTTTTGCGCCTTCCCCGATGGACATCATTGCAATAACAGCAGCAACTCCGAATATAATACCGAGCATAGTTAATGCGGTTCGTGTTTTGTTAGCCCTTAAACCGTTTAAACCGATTTTAAATGATTCGATTTTCTTCATTTTATTATGACGGCATTTCTACTGACTGTGAACTGCCTTCACTTCCACTTGTTTTTTCTATATTGATAGTAGGGTCGCGTAAAGCAACTTCGTCACCTATATTTAACCCTTTTTTGATAACAACGTAGTTTTCACTTTTTTCACCGATTTCAACTATACGTTCATCGAAACCCGAACCATTTTTAATATAAACGAGTTTTTTATCAACTTTTTCAAATACTGCTTCTTGCGGTACAAATAGAACATTAGGTATTTCATTAATTACTATCCGGTTGCTTGTTGTCATCCCGGGTTTTAATATCTCCGACTGGGCAAGTATATCAACTGTAATTTCAAATACTTTTATTGATGAGTTGTTATCTTTTATTTTACCGAGAGAAGCTACACTCGAAATCTTGCCGGTGAAAGAACTGTCCTGGAAAGCATCAAGTTTTACAATAACTTTCTGCCCACTTCTTACTTTACTGACATCAACTTCATTAACATACGTGATGCTTTGCATTTGTGAAAGGTCAGGTAAACTAAGGATAGGGGAGCCGCCCCAGGGGGAATCACCCAGAGCAAATTTTCTGCCGGTTCCCCAGTTGGTTTCATAAACTACAAGTCCGCCGGTTGGCGCAGTAAGCGTTAGAACTTCAAGGTCTCTTTTATACCGCTCAAGTTCCGAGCGTCTTTGTTGAACCTCAATATCAAGGTTGCTTAATTCCGATTTTTGAACAATTTTTTGAGACTCCACATCCTGTTTGGCTTTAAGAAATGCAAGTTCATTCTTCTTGTGTTGTAGTCTGGCTTCCTGTTGTTTTACTTCCGCTTCAAACTTCATCTGCTCAAGGTTTAATTTTGAAAGCTCAAATGTCAGTTCCGCACTTCTTAGGTTAGATTCTGAACTGGTTACCTGCGATTTATGATTCGCAAGCAGTTTCTCCCTGTTTGATAATGAAAGCTCAAGTTTAGCTTCAGCATCCTTTACCGATGCAATTGCTTCGGTTGGGTCAAACTGGACTACGGTATCGCCTGCTTTAACCACAGAGCCTTGAGGTATTAAATAAACGATTTTAATATTGCCTCTAACACGCGGCGTTGAAATCGATACAGAATTCTGTGCAATTATCTCCCCGCTTTCGGTAATCGATACAAGGAAGTTGTCCTTTTTTACTACATAAGTGGGGACATCTATATTTGACGTTGATAACGAGCCGATTATCATCACAAAGATTATTATGACAAGCAAAAGTCCGGGAATTGAATACTTTTTGTTGTTAAGTGCAATATTAAGGAATTTGTTTATGTCTGCTTCCGGTAGTCCCGGTATTCTAATTGAATTTTTTGTTGGCTTTATTTTTTTTGTTTCGGTTGTATTTGTAGTAGTTTCCATTTATCTGAAAATTAATAATATTCTGTTGTAATTATAAGGAAATAAACCTTTAAATAAAATTCGCTTTTTTATAACGGTTCTATTTCAGGATGAATCAATGATGCTCTTCATTTTCGTAAATCTAAAGTACTTTCAAAAGTGAAAGATAGTTTAGAAATCATTTATAAGTCCGAAATGGATTTTCCCTTCGCTGAACGATTCTCCTTTTGCAAGTGCATAGCTTACCGCTAAGATTCCGAGACCTGTTTCAAGACTGAGTCCGAGTCCGTAACCAATTTTGAATGCTGAACTTTCCTGGATTTTCAAGTATTCATTTGCTTTTCTTAAGTAATAACCTGTATCAAAGAAGAGGAAGGCATAAGTTCTTTGTGTGAGTAGAAGCCTGTATTCAGTATTCGACCAAAAAATTCTTGAACCGACAAACTGGTTTTCGCGGTAACCACGCAGGCTGTTTGTTCCACCAAGCCTGTATAAATCACTTACTTCCAATAATGTACCTTGCAATTCTTTTCCATGTAACCCGATAGCAATAATTTGCCTGCGGAATAATTCATAGAAAAAACTGAAATCAAGAGTGATCCTCTGGATACTCGTTTTTGTTTCAAGGTCGGGCGTAATGAATTCATCCGGACCTTTAATGTTTTTTCTTGAATATGAATAAGAATTAATAAATAGTAATCCCCTGGTTGGAGCGTAGGGGTCGTCGCGTGTATCAATTTTAACATTCACGCCGGTTGTAAATAATGAAGAATTGTATACGGTGAAAATTGGTTTTTCATTCAAAGTGGGAATAACGCTTTCCATCCCGAATATGAATGCAAACGAAATCTCTTCCGAAGCCATATATTCAATACTGCCATTCACTTTACGCTGAACATAAGTTGTATCCTGCTGCTTCTGGTAAAACTCGGCTTGAATATTAAAAGGGAAACCGAATAGATAAGGCTCAAGGTACCGCAATTCCAGTTCCTGCGAATAACGGTCAATCTTTTGCCATTTTACAGCCGCTGCTCTGCCGGTTCCGAAAAGATTTCTCATACTAACATTCACTAGTCCGGTTACATAACCGGCATCGTCATTTTTACCGGGGACATAACCAACTACTCCATCAAAATTGTTAGTGCTTTTTTCTTTTACAGTAATTTTTAAAATGCCTTCGTTTTTGGAATTAAAATAGTATAAAGGTTCCTGTACCGGGTCGAAAAAACGGAGCCGGTTCAACTTGGCAGGGATTTCTCTAATCTTTTTGTACGAATATCTTTCCCCGGTTTTTACATTTATCTCCCGTAAGATTACAAAATCTTTTGTGTCGTTGTTGCCTGCAACCTCTATCTTTTCAATAATACTCTCTGTTGATCTTTCAACCTTTAAATATAAATCGGCGTTGTAAATTGAACCGGAAGAATCAAACTCAAACTTTATAGACGAGATTAATACTTTCACAAATGGATACCCGGCGTTTTCAAAATGGTCAAGGATTGTTTCGAAAGATGAAGTAAGTTCTCTTTCCGATAGTAAATTTCCTTTAAGGAACTCATAATTCTCAAACAGCTTGTTTTCGGATGTAGAATCCAATCCCTCAAAAAAGATATTTTTTATGTAAGATGGGAAATCTTCTTGAATATAGACGTTGATTTCAGAAGCTGTAGTGTCAACCGGTACTATT
The DNA here is from genome assembly GCA_036795455.1 of Ignavibacteriaceae bacterium. GTDB lineage: Bacteria > Bacteroidota > Ignavibacteria > Ignavibacteriales > Ignavibacteriaceae > DAIRET01. The sequence continues at coordinate 635 of DAIRET010000068.1, read as the reverse complement.
GATATTGAATCAATTTTTGAATGGTAATAACCCCGTTCTTTAAGGAATAAAAATATTCTTTCGGCAATAGTATCTTTTATACCCTCAAATAAATTGCTTCCCTTTGAAACTGTTATCCGGTTTTCATAATCAGCTGCAGTAAATACTTTATTGTTATGAAATGAAACTGAATGAATTATTTGTGAACAAAGCGGGACTGATAGTAAAAGAAAAATAACAACTGTTAGATTACGGGGAGTCATCAATTAATTTAACTTTTTTTCCGATGTTACTGATTTTTACTTTCTGTTTGTATTGCTCAATCTCTTCAATAGTAACTTTGCATACGTTTGTAGAAGCTGCATTTGCAGCTCCAAGCGAAGCGGCTAATCTAAGATACTCTTCGAATACAAGGTTGTTATGAAATCCATAGACTATTCCGGCGACAAAAGCATCACCGCTGCCTGTGGAATCAACATATTCAATTAAAGGATTTTCAACTACATAATGAAAGTCGAAATTGGCTGCATACGTCTCTTTTTCTCCGTCTGTAATAAAAGACTGCTTTATTCCTTTTGAGTAGAGAAAATTAAGAAACTCGATTTTTTCTTTTTCCGTTTCAAGCCGTCTGCCGAGCGATTGTTCAATTTCAGTTT
>DAIRET010000269.1:0-2794 GCA_036795455.1 Ignavibacteriaceae bacterium | reverse complement strand
CTTTTGCAGTTACTGTATTATTCATTCCTGCGTTGAATGCTTTCATATCTTCAACACCTCTTAATACTTTTACTCCGTAGATATTATTTGCATGCAAGGTTTTCATTACGTTTCCCGGTTGAACAAGGTCAATTAAAATATTTGTAGCAAGATTGCTGCTGACCGTTATCATATCAAAAACGAGTTCTTTTATTGTGCGGTGTTTATTAAGTGATTCATAGAGTTTCTCCCCGCTGTCCCTCGATAGTTCAAGTTGAAATTTTGAACCGTCTAAAATACTTGTGAATTCATTTTTCACAAGAATCGAATCATCAAGATTAAATTTTCCTTCCGAAGCTTGTTTGAACACCTCGAACATCACCGGTGTTTTCATAGTACTTGCTGCATGGAAAGACTCATCACCGTTGATTATTACTGATACTTCCGGGTTTTCATTAGTTGAAAAAGCAACCGCAAATTCTCCTTCCGTTTGACTGATTATTTGTTCTATTTCGGATTTCAGTTGATTTGTATTTTTAGTTTGAGGGGTCATAATTGATATTCCTTGAAAAAAGAGTAATATAAAAATTATATTGAATGAGAAAGTATTCATATGCGTTACCAGTTAATTGAATATTGAGTGTTAATGCGATTACTTTAATTCGTGATTATTCTCGTCGTATTTCCCCTCAAGTTCGTTAATTTTTGTTTTATGCCACAATGGTACTTTGTCAAAATAAGCAGCTTTTCCTATTATGTGAGCAGCGACCGGTGCAGTAAGAAACAAAAAGCTGATAATAGTAATTACTCTTACTGTTATTCCGATGTTCTGATAAAAAACAGCGGTACCGAGTAAAACCAATCCCACCCCCAATGTAGATGCTTTTGTTGTTGCAGACATTCTTGTATAAAGATCCGGCATTTTTAATATTCCAATGGCTGATAAAAGTATGAATAAAGAACCAAGCATTATTAAAATGCCGCTAATATAATACATCATTTTCTCGTTCTCCTTTCAAGATAGAAGGAAAAAGCTATTGTTCCCAAAAATGCGAGAAGTGCAATAATGATTCCGACATCAAGAAAAGTAGTCGTGTTATTGTGTATTGCGTAAACACCGACAAAACCTATTGCATTTGCGAAGAATAAATCGATAGCAACTATTCTGTCCTCAATGGAAGGACCGATTGCCAGTCTGACACAAATTATCAATAAGGATAACCCGATCAAAATTATAGAAACTTCTGTTGCAAAGTAAAGGAAATTCATCTTAATATCTCAAGTAGTTTTTTTTCAATACCCGATTTAATTTGTCTTTTGAATTCATCAACGTCTTCAATATACAGTGAATGGACATATAAATATTTTTTGTCGCTGGAAACATCAAGGCTTAGAGTTCCCGGGGTTAATGTTATTAAATTCGCAAGTAATGTAATTTCGATATCGGTTTTCGCATCAAGCGGAATAGCCGCAATTCCTGGTTTCATATAATCTTTTGGTGTAATGATGTCGAATGCAACTTTCAAATTGGAGACAATTAATTCTTTAAGAAAGTAGAATAAGAAGAAAACAATCTTAGGAATTTTTTCAAAATAACCAGTCCCACCAAATGCTGATTTAGAGATCCATAAAATCAAATATCCGATTATCAATCCTTCGATGGAGTTTTGGACAGTAAGATCACCGGTTAAAAATACCCATGAAATTGCTAATAAAAGATTGAGTAAGAATTGATTTTTCATTGCAACCCCAAAACAGTATTAATGTAAATAGCAGGGTTCAATAACTGGTCGGCAGCGTTTTTCGCAAGAAGGAAGAAAGGTTCGGGATTAAGACCAATAAAAAGTGTAATCAATGCTAATAATATTCCGGGTAGTATTAACGCTGTTCTCTGCATAAACCCGGTGGAATAAAACTCTTCGGCTAAGTTATCATTTTCACCCGGGGCATCTTTAAGGAATACTTCGTTCCAGATTTTTGTCATTGAAAACAGCGTGAGAATACCGACAAACAAAGCCAGTGCAACAATAATATAACTGTTTACATCCAAACCTGCTTTAATTACGATAAACTTTGCCCAAAAACCGGAAAGCGACGGAATACCTGCAAGTGAAAATGCAGGAATGAAAAACAACAAACTTATAAAAGGATGTAATTTGTATACACTCCCGAGTTTTTTTAATGCGAACCCGCCTTTCATTTTATCTATTATTCCGCTGATGAAAAAAAGATTTGTTTTAACTATGATATGATGGAAAACGTAGAACACCGCTCCTGCAATTGCAAGCGGAGTAAATAATGCCAGTCCCATAATCATATAACCGATCTGGCTGATAATATGGAATGAAAGAATTTTTCTAAAATCCATTTGTGTAGCTGCACCCAGCACACCGGTTAACATTGTAAAGCCTGCGATAACTAATAATACAGTATGCGTAACAATTATATCATTAATAAAAATTAAAGTGAAAACTCTTATAAGTGCATAAACTCCAACTTTGGTCAGCAACCCGGCGAAGATTGCGGAGACAGCAACCGGTGGAGTATGATAAGAAGCAGGCAGCCAGAAAAACAACGGGAATACGGCTGCTTTAACTCCGAATGCCACCATAAATAAAAATGCAACTACATTAACAAGTTCTTTATGTTCAACATAGACAATCTTTCTTGCAACATCAGCCATATTAAGTGTTCCAACTAAACCGTATAAAATACCAACTGCTGCAAGAAAAATTGCAGACGAAAGTAAATTTATAGTAACATATTTTATGGCTCCTTCAAGTTGTTCTTTTTTTCCACCCAGAGCTAATAGAAC
>DAIRET010000067.1:0-14054 GCA_036795455.1 Ignavibacteriaceae bacterium | reverse complement strand
GATTCAACCAACGACGCTAAAGACATTGATCTTGAAATTATTACGAAAGACAGTAAGACAGTTAAAATGAATTTCTCTGTCTCTACTTTCAGGGAAAAGGATGTTGTAACCGGGTTTGCGTGCATCGGTCGTGAAGTGACTGTTAAACACTCTCCGGATTCAAATTTCCAAAGAGTATATGAAGAACTTGAAAAATCGGTTCAGGAAAAAACAGCCGCACTTGCGAAAGCAAATAATGAACTGATAATCGAAAACATGGAAAGAAAGAGAGTTGAAAAAGCACTTTTTGAAAGCCAGGAGAGATTCAGGAAGTCTTTTGAAGATGCACCAATCGGTATGGCTCTCTTAAGTCTTGACGGCTTTTTCCTGCGAGTGAATAATTCTTTTGCTGAATTGCTTTACTATTCAGAAATAGAACTATTAAAGAAGAGATATATCGATTTAACATATAGCGAAGACAGGAAGCAAAGTGAAACTCTATTAAATGATATTTTAAACGATAAAATTTCTACATATAAAATCGAGCAAAGGTTTGTCCGGAAAGACGGCACTTATGTTTGGACTCATACAAGTTCATCCGTTATAAAAGATGAAATAGAACTGAAACCGGTTTACTTGATTATTCAAATACAGGATATTACCGAAAGAAAAAAAGCTGAAGAAGAATTGAAAAAGTATTCGGAAGAATTGAAGGAATTGAATTCGTCCAAAGATAAGTTCTTTTCAATACTTGCACACGACTTGAAAGCCCCGCTGCATGGTCTGCTCGGCTACGCCAAAATATTAAAAGAAGAAGAGGACAACCTTGAGAAAAGGGAGATTAAGGAGTTCTCGGCATCTATATATCAATTGTCGGAAAACATTTATGAACTGATAAACAATCTTCTCGAATGGTCAAGATTACATACTAATAGGATTGAAATAAACCTCTCAAGTATTAACTTAAAGACGAAGACAACCGAGATATTGGAACTACTTCAGGGTAATGCTTATAACAAAGGAATTAAAATTTCGAATACTGTTGAAGAGAATTTATTTGTTGTTACTGACGGAAAAATCCTCGGCTCTATTTTACAGAATTTAATATCGAACAGTATAAAATTTACAAACCCGGGTGGAGAGGTTTTAATCAAATCGGGTTTTTCAAATGGGTTTGTAGAAATTTCTGTTGAAGATAACGGTATCGGAATCGAACCGGAAAAAATTAAGAAATTATTTAAAATTGATACCAACTTTTCAACTGAAGGAACAAAAGGAGAAATCGGAACCGGTTTGGGTTTAATTCTTTGTAAAGAATTTGTTGATAAACTGGGAGGGAATATCTCCGTACAAAGCGAATTAGGGAAGGGGAGTACTTTTTCGTTTTCTCTGCCGAAAGAGAATTAAACCCGTTTACTTTTTCCGCTTTTTCAAAATCAATACCTTTTTTTAAGAGAGTATCTTTCTTAAATTTGCATGAAATTATAAATGGAGAAAATATGTCTAAACTTATTCAACTTGCTGAATCGGGACAATCAATATGGTTCGATTATATTCAGCGTAATCTAATAACAAGCGGTGAACTTGACGCACTGATTAATAATGGTTTAAGAGGTATAACCTCTAATCCTACAATTTTCGACAAAGCCATTTCCGGCAGTGCAGACTATGATGAAGAGATAAAAAAATATGTTACTAAAGGATTAACAGTCGATGAAATTTATGAGAAATTGGCGCTGGCTGATATTTCACTTGCTGCCGATAAATTGTTAAAAGTTTATAAGGATACGGATGGACTTGACGGCTATGTTAGTATTGAAGTTAATCCGCATCTTGCATACAAAACTGAGGAAACTATTAAGCAAGCAAAACGTCTTTTCTCAACATTGAACCGCCCCAACATAATGATAAAGGTTCCAGCAACAAGAGAAGGCTTGCCGGCTGTTACCGAACTTATTGCATCCGGAATTAATGTGAATGTTACTTTGATTTTTTCTAAAGAGAATTACAAAGATGTTGCTGAAGCATATATTTTAGGAGTAGAAAAGTTGAACTCAAAAGGAGGGGACTTATCGAAAGTTGCTTCGGTTGCATCATTCTTTGTAAGCCGCGTTGATACTGCAACAGACAAAATTCTTGATTCTTTAAATAAAAAAGAGTTAAAAGGAAAGGCGGCAATTGCCAACTCAAAACTATCGTATGAACTGTTTAATGAAATTTATTCTTCCGAAAGATGGAATTCTCTTAAAGCCAAAGGAGCAAGGGTACAAAGATTACTGTGGGCAAGTACGGGTACAAAAAACCCCGAATACAAAGACACTCTTTATGTGGATGAGTTAATCGGTTCACCGACAGTAAACACTATTCCACCTGCAACTCTAAATGCTTTTATTGATCATGGTGTAATTGATTCTACTTTAGAGCGGGGAATTGAAGATGCAAAAACTGTTTTTAACGAATTAGAAAAACTCGGTGTAAATATTCCTGACATTACGGAAAAACTCCAGGTTGATGGAGTGAAGTCATTTAACGACTCATTTGATTCATTAATGAATTCTTTAGCTGAAAAAGTGAAAAAAATTAGTGAGTGAATTATGTTTACGGCATCTCTATCCCGTTACGAAGCATACGTTCTTGATACTTTAAAAAAAATCGAGAATGAAAAAATTGTCGAAAGATTATATCAAAAAGATTTCACTGTATGGAGCGAAAAGCCTGAGGAGATATCCAATCGGTTAGGCTGGCTCGAATCTCCTGCTAACTCAATGAAACTTATTGATGAAATAAATGAGTTTGTAGAAGATGTAAAAAAATGCGGGTTTAAGAAAGCTCTACTGCTCGGAATGGGCGGCTCAAGTCTCGCACCGGAAGTGTTCAGTTTAACTTTCGGAGTTAAAGAAGGTTTTTTATCTCTCGGTGTTCTGGATAGTACCGACCCTGATGCAGTTCTCAATCATGCGGAAAAATATCCGCCGGAGGAAACGCTTTATATTGTTTCTACCAAATCAGGCGGAACTGTTGAGACATTTTCTTTTATGAAGTTTTTTTACAATTTATCGGTTGATAGACTTGGAGCTGAAAAAGCAGGCTACCAATTTATTGCAATAACAGACCCCGGCAGCGGGTTGGAATCAAAAGCCAAAGAATTGAGATTCAGGAAGATATTCTTAAACGATCCTAATATAGGAGGACGGTATTCGGTTTTATCTTTATTCGGAATGGTTCCCGCTGCATTACTTGGAATCAACATTAAGACATTACTGAATAGAGCTTCTGAAGCATCTGTTAATTGCCGGACGGAAAAGATTACCTTATTAGCAGATAACGAGGGATTCTCGCTTGGAGCAATTATTGGAACACTTGCATCCGGAGGAAAAGATAAATTAACTTTTTTTATTTCACCGGAAGTAGAATCATTTGGAGCCTGGATTGAACAACTTGTAGCCGAAAGTTCGGGTAAAAACGGGAAGGGAATTCTACCCGTTGTAGATGAACAGATTGATGAACCCGGAAATTATACCTCCGATAGAGCTTTTGTTGTAATTGAATTAAAAGAGAACCGGGTCTTTATAAAAGAAACTCAAAAACTAAAAGAAGCAGGCTTCCCGGTTATTGAAATTGTATTGGATGATTTATATGATCTGGGTAGAGAATTTTTTAACTGGGAAATTGCAACTGCTGTTGCCTGCTGGCAGCTTGGAGTGCAACCGTTCGATCAACCTAATGTTGAATCGGCAAAGGTTCAGGCTCGTAAAGTTGTCAAATCTTACCAGGAAGAAGGACGACTTCCTCAATTAGATGTTGCACTTCTGGAGGATGAAATTAAAACTTTTTCAAGTTTAAAATGTAATTCTATTAAAGACTATCTAAATTCTTTCCTTTGTAAATCAGTACCTGGTAAAAGCTATATCTCGGTTCATGCTTACGTTAAACCTGAGGGGAATACGGGTATTCTGTTAAAAGAATTTCAAGAAAAACTCAGGAAAAGATTTAAAACACCTGTAACAATAGGTTATGGTCCCCGGTTTTTACATTCTACAGGGCAATTACACAAAGGCGATAGCGGGAATGGTCTGTTCATTCAAATATTATCCGCTACTGTTAGTGATGTCCCTATTCCTGATGAAGCAGGAGAACTGAAGTCATCTATGACATTCGGTGTTTTAAGGAATGCACAGGCAATGGGGGATAGGCAGGCGTTGATTGATAATGACAGGGAAGTAATCTCATTTGAGTTTTTGTGTGAAACACATACAGGACTAAAGAAATTAATCGACTCTTTTTGAAGAGCGATAAAGTCCAAATGAAATGTATTGAAACTATAAGGCATTTTTATTTATTTTGCCATAGGAAAAAATCGGTTATTTTCTTTGTTACAACAAACTGGTAACAAGATTTTTTCGCATTTCAAAAGATTACGAAAATAAATCGAAGAGGTTTATTTACGCCATCAAACTGCTTGATAAATAACAGGCAAATAATAAACTATTTTATATATCCTTTTTTAAGTAATAAGGAGAGGCGTATGCTTGGACAAATTCTCCAACCGGAAATAAAGGATTTAATTAATAAAAGAGATTTTACTTCTCTTAAAGAAGTCCTTGAAGATTGGACATCAATTGATATTGCGGATTTGATAACAGATCTGGAGTCCAACGAACAAGCTATTCTTTTTAGAATACTTCCAAAAGACATTGCAACAGATACATTCGAATATCTTGAAGTGGATACTCAATATGGATTATTGAAAGCGATGGGGAATGAAGAAGTAGCTTCAATTTTGAATGATATGTCGCCTGACGATAGAACTGCTCTTCTTGAAGAACTACCGGCTCCTATTACAAAGCAACTACTCACATATCTATCCCACGAAGAAAGAAATGTCGCCCAAAAATTGTTAGGCTACCCGGAGAATTCAATCGGTCGTTTGATGACCCCCGATTACATTTCGGTTAAAGAAAACTGGACTGTGATTGAAGTATTGAACTACATCCGCGAATACGGAAAAGATTCGGAAACGCTTAATATTATTTATGTGATTGATGAAAAAGGGAGATTGATTGATGATATTAGGATACGGGATTTTCTATTCGCACCTTTAGAAGCCAAAGTAAATGACTTAATGGATGGTAATTTTGTATCGCTAAAAGTTGACGACGACCAGGAAACCGCAGTTGAAGTATTTAAAAAATATGACCGCGTTGCAGTCCCCGTTACGGATGAATCCGGTTTGTTGATCGGTATCGTTACAATTGATGACGTGCTTGACGTTGCAGAAGAAGAAGCAACTGAAGATATCCATAAACTCGGTGGTGTGGAAGCTCTCGAAATGCCTTACTCAACGGCAACAACTTTTGAAATGGTAAAAAAGAGAGCCCCCTGGTTGAGTATATTATTTGTCGGAGAAATGCTCACAACTTCAGCAATGGCATTCTTTGAGCATGAAATAAGTAAAGCCGTAATTCTGGCGCTTTTTGTTCCATTGATTATCTCCAGCGGGGGGAATTCAGGTTCGCAGGCTACTACTCTCGTTATACGCGCTCTTTCGCTCGGGGAAATTACTATACGAGATTGGTGGTTTATTTTTAGAAGAGAAATAGTATCCGGTTTGATATTGGGTGGTATTCTTGCTTCGATTGGTTTTATTAAAGTATTTGTATGGCAAATGACATCTCAAGCATACGGAGAGCATTGGTTTCTTGTAGGATTAACGGTCAGTTTTTCTCTATTGGGAGTTGTAACATGGGGAACTTTATCAGGTTCTATGCTCCCTTTAATAATGAAAAAAATCGGTTTTGACCCGGCAACTTCTTCGGCTCCGTTTGTTGCTACTTTAGTGGATGTAACTGGAGTTTTGATTTATTTCTCCCTTGCAGTTCTGTTCTTGTCGGGAACTCTTCTATAAAATGTGTTGAGTGTCATGCAGAGTTAAAGGTTATTATTTTTTTTCGACCGCTGCATTTGAGTTTTATAAACATATAGTATTTTTGAACTATAAAAAGTAACAATTTAATTTAATTCAGGATAAAAGAAAGGCTTTACAAATGAAAGTACCATTACTTGACTTAAAAGCACAATATCAAACAATCAAAGAAGAAATTAATGAAGCGCTGATTAAAGTTGCTGAATCTCAATATTTTATTCTCGGTCCGGAAGTAACAAAACTGGAAAAGAATATTTGCGATTACCTCGGTGCAAAATACTCAATCGGTGTATCATCCGGGACTGACGCATTGTTGATTGCATTAATGGCTCTCGATGTAAAACCGGGAGATGAAGTAATAGTGCCGACTTATTCATTCTTTGCTACTGCAGGCGTTGTTGCAAGATTGAATGCAATCCCTGTTTTTACAGACATTGACCCGGTTACATTCAACATTGATCCAAAAGATTTTGAAAAGAAGATAACTTCAAAAACAAAAGTTGTAATTCCTGTTCATTTGTATGGTCAAAGTGCCGAAATGGATGAAATCCTAACTATTGCAAAGAAACATAACATCAAAGTAGTTGAAGACGGTGCGCAGGCAATTGGTGTTCAATATAAAGAAGGAAGATTTGTAGGAACAATAGGAGACATCGGCTGTTTTTCATTTTTCCCGAGTAAGAATTTAGGCGGATTCGGAGACGGCGGTATCGTTACAACAAACAATGACGAATTAGGTGAAAAGTTGAGAATCCTCCGTGTTCATGGGGGTAAACCGAAATATTACCATAAAATTATCGGCGGTAATTTTAGGATTGATGAAATTCAGGCAGCAGTACTTAATGTTAAACTACCTCACCTTGATAATTGGTCTGCCAAAAGAAGAGCAAACGCCGCTCTTTATACAAAATTATTCATAGAAGCCGGGTTAGCAGAAGCAGAAGGGAAATTGAATTTCGATAATAAAAATCAAGTTCTTTTACCGGAAGCAATCTATAAAAAATATGGGACGAAGAATTACCATATCTATAACCAGTATGTTATCAGAATTGAAAAAAGAGATGAACTGAAACAATTCCTGATTGACAAAGGAATCGGTGTAGAAATTTATTACCCTGTACCGTTTCATAAACAGGAATGCTTCTCTTATTTAAATTATAAAGAGGATGAATTCCCGGTTTCTGATAATGCAGCTAATAATTCACTGGCACTTCCGATTTACCCGGAACTATCGGATGAACAAATCAAATATGTTGTTGATTCTATTGCGGAATTCTTAAAGAAATAAAAAAAATAACAAGTTGTTCACAAAAGGCTGGTTTAATCCAGCCTTTTATATTTTCTTCAATACTAAATCTGCTATATATTCTCCGATACTGATTGATGCAGTTGCAGCAGGTGAAGGTGCATTGAGTACATGTACCATTTTCTCTTTTTCAATAATACGAAAATCATCAAGTAGATTTCCATTCTTATCAAGTGCCTGGGCGCGTACTCCCGAACCGCCTTCTGTAATGTCGTTAATCGTTATTTCGGGTATTAATTTTTTAAGTGAGTTTACAAATCTTTTCTTTGATAGAGAACGGTAAAACTCGGAGAATCCCATCTGATAATACTTTGATGCCATTTTCCAGAAACCTGGGAAAAAAAACATTTCTGACAGATCTTTTATATTAAAATCAAAACGTGTATAGCCTTCCCTTTGAAAAGCTAAAACCGCATTCGGACCGGCTTCAACACCGCCTTTTATCATTCTTGTAAAATGCACTCCCAAAAACGGGAAACGTGGGTCGGGGACCGGGTAAATCAAATTTTTAACAAGATATTCTTTCTCTTTTTTTAGCTTATAATATTCACCTCGAAAAGGAATGATTTTTACATCCGGTTCAACTCCGCAAAGTGTAGTTACCCGGTCGGAATATAATCCTGCACAGTTTACAATGATTTTTGCATTAACATCTCCCTTTGTTGTTTGCAGTACAAAATTGTTTCCGTTTTTCACAAGCCCGAAGAACTTACAACCGGTTTCAATTTTTCCATCTTTTTCCCGGATAATTTTTGCATATGTATTTGTAACATCGGAAAAATTAACAATACCCGTTTCATTTATGAAAAGAGCTTCCAGTCCGGCAGCATGAGGTTCTTTCTCTTTTATTTCATTCCCTTTAAGTCGTTTCATTCCTGTTAATCCATTTGCTTTTCCTCTATCATAAAGTAGATTCAACGTATTTAACTCAGCTTCATTTGCAGCGATTACAAGTTTACCGCATTTATCATATTTGATTTGATGTTCTTCGCAAAACCGGATTAATTCTTCTCTCCCTTTAATGCAGTTTCTTGCTTTTAACGAGCCGGGTTTATAGTATAACCCGGAGTGTATTACCCCGCTATTATGCCCCGTTTGATGAGCCGCTAATTCTTTTTCAGATTCTATCAAGATTAAAGAGCAGCTAATTCGTTTCAAAATTGCCATAGCAGTAGCGGTGCCGACTATGCCACCGCCTATCACAGCTACATCATATACTTTTAATTTTTCCATAGGAATTGATTCTCAAACCGGTCGTGTTTAAATAGAATGAAAATTATTGTTAAATTTAACATCAAAATTAAAAACTTATATAAGATTAAGAAACAAAAGCGGACGAAAATTGAATAATACCGAATTGAACAAAAAAATTTATCTTGCCGGGCATACCGGGATGGTTGGTTCTGCAATATTGAGAAGATTAAAAAATGACGGATATACAAATATCTTAACAAAAGATATTTCCGGATTGGATTTGCTGCGACAGAATTATGTAGAAGCATTTTTCGCGAATGAAAAACCTGATGTTGTAATTATTGCCGCTGCTAAAGTGGGGGGAATTCTTGCCAACGATACTTACCGGGCACAATTTATTTACGAAAACTTGATGATAGAATCCAACTTAATTCATTCTTCCTATGAAAACGGGGTGAAAAAAGTCATCTTTCTCGGTAGCTCATGTATTTATCCGAAATTGGCACCACAGCCTTTAAAGGAAGAATACTTACTTTCAGATTATCTTGAATCAACTAATGAGCCTTATGCAATTGCAAAAATTGCAGGAATAAAACTTTGTGAAAACTATTACAGGCAGTACGGATGCAATTTCTATTCGGTAATGCCTACAAATATGTACGGGTTTTATGATAACTTCAATCTCGAAACTTCACACGTGCTTCCGGCATTAATACGCAAAGTGCATGATGCAAAAATATCCGGTAGTCCGAATGTTACAATTTGGGGAACCGGAACACCTTTACGCGAATTCCTTTATGTTGATGATCTTACGGATGCAATAGTCTTTTTAATGGAAAACATAAATGCAAAAGATATTTATGATCAAGGTATTTCAATGCTAAACATTGGTTACGGAGAAGACATATCTATACTTGATGTAACAAAATTGATTTGCGAAATAATCGGTTTTAAAGGTGAAATCATAAATGATATTACTAAACCGGACGGCACTCCGAGAAAATTACTTGATATTTCCCGGATTAAAAATCTCGGTTGGGAAAGAAAAACATCTTTAAGGGATGGAATTGAAAAAACCTATAAATGGTTTTTAGAAAATTTTAAGTCATAAAGCGGAAGGAATTGAAATGAAAAAAGCGATAATAACCGGTATTACTGGACAGGACGGCAGTTATTTAACTGAAATTCTTCTTGACAAAGGTTACGAAGTACACGGAATAATAAGACGCAGCAGCTCTTTCAATACGGGAAGAATTGACCATCTTTATAATAATCCCGAAATACTGAATAAAAAATTATTTCTTCATTACGGCGATCTTGTTGATACAAGCAACCTTAATCGTCTGCTCGAAAAAATTAACCCTGATGAAATTTACAACCTCGCTGCTCAAAGTCATGTTAAAGTTTCGTTTGAAGTGCCGGACTATACAGCTCAGGTTGATGCATTGGGAACATTACGTTTCCTTGATGCAATACGCGAAGTCGGACTTAAACGGGTTAAGTTTTACCAGGCTTCTACAAGTGAACTGTACGGGAAAGTACAGGAAATACCTCAAACCGAGAAAACTCCTTTTTATCCCCGTTCCCCTTACGGAGTTGCAAAGCTTTACGGCTACTGGATTATTGTAAACTACAGGGAAGCATATAATATTTTTGCAAGCAACGGTATTTTGTTTAATCATGAATCTCCTAGAAGAGGGGAGACGTTTGTTACGCGGAAAATAACAAGAGCAGCAGCAAGAATAGTATTCGGGTTACAAAACGAATTATCTCTCGGTAATTTGAATGCCAAAAGAGACTGGGGTTTTGCCCCGGAATATTGCGAAGGAATGTGGCATATTTTACAACACTCGGAAGCCGACGATTTTGTACTTGCAACCGGTGAAACAAGGACAGTTAGAGAATTTTGCGATCATACTTTTAATAATCTTGGAATTGAACTTGATTGGCAGGGAGAAGACGAGTATGAGAAAGGTGTAATTAAAAATGTTGATATTTCAAGGGCAGCTTCGCTAATTGAAAAAAATGATTTGAAGAATGCTTTCGATTACAATGTAAACCCCGAACTTAAACCGGGGAATACAATTGTTAGGGTGAACCCGAAATATTACCGTCCTACTGAAGTTGATCTCTTAATTGGTAATCCTGCCAAAGCTGAAAACGTTTTAGGATGGAAAGCAAAGACTAAATTTGAAGACCTTGTAAAAGTGATGATTAAATCTGACCTTCAAAAAGTAATGAAAAGAGGTTATTAAACTTTTGCCGGTTTAAAGAAAATCAAATTTATCGTATCTTACATACCAAATTATTAACGGAATGTTTACTAATGCACTTTAACTTTTTCCATACGGGAGGATTAATGAGATTCGGATTTCTTTTTGCAATTCTATTGTGTTCTAACTCGCTTCTCTTTTCTCAAGTTCATACAAAAAAAGTGTACCATCCTTTTACAGGTACTATGACAATCTCTGTTGAAGGAGGGGCTACATACGGACTGACTGATTACACAGAATTTTCAGTTGATTACTCGGGGCGTTTTATGCTGGAGTATTATCTTCCGACTTATTCGAAAGGGACATTGGGATTTCGTGCTTTGGGAGGTGCGGGATTCGTTAAAGGTAAAGATAAAAAACAAAATCCGACCGAGTTCCGAACAAATATGCAGTTTGTTGGTGGCGGATTAATTTATAATCTCTCTCTCGGTGAAAAAATCTTTCCTTACTTTTATGCAGGTGCATCTTATATGTGGTTCGACCCGAAAGATATGAACGGCAACCAGCTTATAAATAATGTAAATAATGTCTATAAAAAGAATGAGATAAATTATAACGCCGAATTCGGCTTCAGATTTTTAATTGCCGAAGACCTTACACTGAACTTAAATGCAAACGCACAGATTAGCCCGAATGATTATCTTGACGATAAAAAATACGGAAGCAACGACCTTTTCATGGGAGCAAATCTTGGATTTACATTTGCACTTTTTTCCGAAAAAGATTCAGATGGAGATGGTGTAGTGGACTCAAAAGATGCGTGCCCGGATACTCCTCCCGGTGTAAAAGTAGATAAGTTCGGTTGTCCTATCGATACCGACGGAGACGGTATCCCGGATTATCTTGATGAATGTCCTGATACACCCACCGGAGTTACAGTTGATAGGAAAGGGTGTCCGATTGATACTGATGGCGATGGAGTACCTGATTATCTTGATATTTGTCCCAATACGCCGAAAGGTGTTCAAGTTGACGAATTTGGTTGTCCGCTTGATTCCGATAATGACGGAGTTCCGGATTATCTTGATAGATGTCCCAATACACCGGATGGAGTTAAGGTAGATAAGTTCGGCTGTCCGCTTGATTCCGATGGTGATGGAGTACCGGACTATCTTGATAAATGTCCGAATACACCTCCGGGAACAGTTGTTGATTCTTACGGTTGTCCTGTTAAAAAAGAAGAACCGCCACCAAAAGAAGTAGTTTTAAGCGCTGGTGCTTCATTCGGAATTGGAAGAGCTAATTTACTTCCTACTGCTTACGAGGAACTTGACAAATTAGTTAAGGTGATGAAAGAAGAACCGCAGTCCCGCTGGTTAATTGAAGGACATACTGATAACACCGGTTCACTGAACAATAATAAGAAACTTTCGTTAAAGCGTGCAGAGTCGGTTCTTAATTATTTCATTTCAAAGGGAATTGAAAGATCAAGATTCCAGGTTCGCGGACTTGGACCTGACTTCCCGGTTGCCGACAACAGAACCGAAGACGGAAGGGCAAAAAACAGAAGAGTAAAAATACTCAGGTTGGATTAGCAACTAATTCAAAACCGGAGTTTATTCTTCAGACATAATTAAAAACTTAAGAAAGGAATGATTGGATTTGTATATACTCAATCATTCCTTTTCTCATTAATCTTTATCTTTATCTCTTTTTTTATCTTACTCTCTAAAGACATGGAGTTTTCAGAAAACTCAAAACCGGCCTGTATATAAGTTTAGATTAACTCCGGCAAGAGTTTTTACTCTATTTGAATTTAAATAAAAAGAAAGTCCCATTCCCAGAAAACTTGTAATTTCTTCCCGTAATTCTATTTCTACTGGTAATCCGAATCCAGTAATAATTCTTGAATCGTATCTGTTACCGAAAGATTCATCTTTGAATAAGGTGGTTCTTTCCCGACCTTCATTATAAGAAAGTCCGATTTTTCCTATAATAGAATAGTTAAAATCTTTATCAACTATTAATAAAAAAGGGAATGGCAACAGCAAACCCCGAATGGTAAAATCTATTGATCTCCCGTATTTTAATTCGACTGACTTAACATACTCTGTAGGATTATCAAAAGATAACAACTCCCGCGAATCCAAATAACTAATGCTGAAATTATTATTCCCTGTTTTATAATTGAGAGAAGCCGACAAATTAATGCAGGAATTAGAATTGGATGATTTCATATAACCAACGCCTACCCCGGCACCACCCCAAATCGAATGGTTGTATTGAGTTTGTGTATAGGATAGAACACTTAACAAAACAAATATTATTACTGAACTCTTCATAATATTCCTTCTTTTATGAAATTATGAGACTATTGAGACAATAGGAAACATATCTTAAAGCGCAGAAAATTAGATAGAATTGTTTATTTATCAAATGCAATTTTATGGTGTCTATTTTTTCCCTCTTTTAGCTGCTTGACGGTAAAAAAATCTTCAAGCAAAAGAGGTAACGATGAAAGCCGGGTTTTATTATTTTTCTTTTTTGTCGTACATTTCAGAATAAAATTGTAAACCAAGTGCCGGTATATTGAATGAAAATCTTTCCGGTAAACGGTTTTTTAGAACATTATAGGAGTAAGAAATGAAACAGAGTTACACTAAAACTTTCCCGTTTATTTTTGTAATTTTTATTGCGTTGTTTTCTTCATGTAAAAGCGATAGCGCATCCGAACCAACAGGGGATAACGAGATAGTAACAGAGTTAAATAGAGTATGTGATTCAATTATGACGAATTCATCCCTTCCCGGTATGGTTGTAGGTGTCTGGTCTAAAGAAAAAGGAATCTCATACGTTAAAGGATTGGGTTACTCAAATTTAGCACCTCTCGAAAAAATGAACCCGGATTATCATTTCAGGATTGGGAGTAATACAAAGTCATTCGTTATAACTACCATACTACAGCTTGTGGATGAAGGAAAACTCTTGCTTGAAGATAAACTTAGTAAATACTTCCCCAATTTCCCGGATGGCGATAAAGTAACTCTCAGGATGATGTGCAATATGTCCAGCGGTATTAATAATTATACTGAAACGGAAGAATTTGCCGAACAGTTCATGACTAATCCTCTTAGAAAATGGATGCCCCAGGAGCTTGTTGATTTAATAAATAATGACGTCTACCATTTTGAACCGGGAACCGATATTCTTTATAGCAATACAAATACTGTTTTACTCGGGATGATTATCGAACAAATTACCGGTAAATCACTTGAAGAAAACATTACAACAAGGTTTATTGATAAGTATGAGTTAACCAAAACAATATTTCCCACCGGGCATCTAATGCCCGATAAGTATATTCATGGATACGCAAATATTACGGATTCTCTCTCATTTACGGACGATGTTTCCGAAACTTTCGATCTTTCGTGGGGTT
>DAIRET010000268.1:0-2843 GCA_036795455.1 Ignavibacteriaceae bacterium | reverse complement strand
AATAGAACGAATGAAGAAATAAGCATCACCTCGAACCAGACATAAAGATTAAAAATATCTCCTGTTAAGAATGCACCGTTTATTCCCATTAATAGAATCTGCATTAACGGATAGTAAAAAAACTTTTCCCGTTTTTCATCCATTGAACCGAGTGAATATATAGCTGTTGCAAATCCTATTATTGCTGTTATCAAAACCATTATTGAAGCAAATGAATCAGCAACTATTGAAATGCCGAAAGGAGCCTGCCAGCTACCGACTTGAAGTGAGATTATTCCTTCTGCATTAACCCGCTTAATTAAGACATATGCTACATACAGCGATATAGCTGACCCGATAAGATTCATAACACGATGTGCATTTTTGTTATTGTAGAATAATAACATCAACACAGCGAACGAAAATGGTAATATGATTGGCAGAACCGGTAGTATCATTCGGATTTCTCTTTCATACAATCCGTATAATTCATTTCGTCAAGGTCATCGGTTCCGACTGCATGATAAGCTCTTTTAAAGAGTACAATTGCGAAAGCCTGTACTCCGAATCCGATAACTATGGCAGTCAAAATCAATGCTTGAGGTAATGGATCAGCGAAAGGTTCAGCAATATTAGTTGCACCTTCTGGTACAAACGGGGGGATTCCTTTTGTAATTCTACCTACTGAAAAAATAAGAAGGTTGGCAGCATGACCCAAAAAGAGAAGACCGATAATTACTTTTACAAGGCTTCTGCGGAGAATCATATAAATACCTGCACCGTAAAGAACCCCTACTAAAATTGCGAGCAGAAGAATCATTTCTCATCCTCCTCTGCAAGTGCAAAGATTATTGTTAGAGTAATACCGAGTACCAAAAAGAAAACACCAAGATCAAAAAGAAGCGGGGTACCGATTTTCTTAATAACAGGGAAGATATCATCCGACCATATACCTGTCATAAAGTTTTCTCCGAAAGCTATCGAAATGAATCCGCTTAACAGAGCTAACAATAAACCTATTGCGATTAGTTTTATCGGATCGGCTTTCAGAAGTTTTTTTGCTTCCGGCAAACCATTTGCTATTAAATATAGTGTATAAGCTGCTGCTGCCATTAATCCACCGACAAATCCGCCGCCCGGTTCATTATGTCCCCTTAGGAATAAGAAAAATGAAAACATCAACATTAAAGGGAGTAAATATCTGGATGCTGTTGTAAGTATAATAGAAAACATCATTCATCCTTATCAGTTAATCTTAATTTTATCAAAGCATATACTCCTAACGCAGCAACAGCTAAAACTGTAATTTCACCAAGAGTATCTATTGCGCGGAAGTCGACAAGAATAACATTAACTATATTCCTGCCTTTGCCTCCCGGTACACTAACATCGGCAAAATAACTCTTTAATTCTGACCGCATATTAACCGATGAGACAAGAAGTACAATTAAGGTCATAAAAACTCCGACACCCGAAGCAATAATTATATCTCTCGTTTTACTTGTTACCTTTGAAAACTTCAAATATTTCGGAAGTCTATAAAGTATCAATACAAACAGAATTACAGTTAGAGTTTCAATAGCAATTGTTGTTAGTGCAAGGTCGGGAGCACTATATAGTATAAAAATAATTCCCATGCAGAATCCTACAGCACCTATAGCTACAATTGCTTTTAATCTTGAATCCGAAGTGATTACCAAAAAAGTAGCCAAGACTATAATAATGGCTATAATTACTTCATAAATTGTAACGGAACCGGAAATTTCTATCAGTTCGAAAATATTTAGCTTTAATAATGAGTAACCTGCTAATCCCAGCGTA
Organism: Ignavibacteriaceae bacterium; assembly: GCA_036795455.1. Taxonomy (GTDB): domain Bacteria; phylum Bacteroidota; class Ignavibacteria; order Ignavibacteriales; family Ignavibacteriaceae; genus DAIRET01. The sequence continues at coordinate 1,043 of DAIRET010000268.1, read as the reverse complement.
GTTAGTACGATAAAAATAATATAATACCTTAAATACCCATTTTGGAGTAGCCTTGTTAAATACTTCCCAAATGTTAATGTGGAGTCCAACAATACCTGGTACCAATATGAAGGTTTGACAAATTTTACCAGTTTCATACTGTTGAGAACATTCAATACTTTTGCTCTGAAGTAAAATAAAAATAATCCGGTAAGAAGAGTAAGAAAGCTTAAAAACAAGACAAAGTTAAAACCATGCCATGCTTTTACTTTTATTCCAAGCTCAGTTGTAAGTATGCTAAAAGTAGATTGGTCTAATAGTTTTTGAATAAAAAAATTCGGGAATATGCCCATCAATAATCCGAGGACTGAAAGCAAAACTGGACCGATAAGCATTTTCAAAGGTGCTTCATGCGGTAAGTTTGGGGTCGACTTTAGTTTTCCTAGAAAGGGTTTTATCCCGACAAGAATAGTTACCGTAACAATAAATGCATTCGCAATAAAGGCTAAAAACAGGAGTAGTAATCCGAATTGTTCGAGTTCGAGGATCGCCGAATAAACTGTTTCTTTACTTATAAAACCAATAAGAGGAATAATTCCCATCATTGAAAGAGACGCCAACACTGCAACAAGCATTGTAAAAGGCATGTACTTTTTCAAACCTCCGAGAGAAGAAATTTCGCGTGTTCCGGTTTCATGGTCGATGTTCCCGGCAACAAGAAAAAGTGTTCCTTTATAAAGTGAGTGAGCGACCAGAAAAATGAAAAATGCTTTAATAGCAAGGTTGGAACCTATGCCGAGAAGCATTGTGAGAATTCCAAGGACACTCAATGTGGAATAGGCAAGCAGTTTTTTCAAGTCGGTTTGATTAAACGAGAGGAATGCAGCAATTAACATAGTTATTGTTCCAATAACAAGAATAGTATCCTGCCATAATTCTGTTCCTCCAAGAATGTGATTCATACGCGCAATTAAGTAAATGCCAGCTTTTACCATTGTTGCCGAGTGTAGATAAGCACTAACCGGGGTAGGAGCCTCCATAGCATTCGGCAACCAGAAGTGGAA
>DAIRET010000066.1:0-14270 GCA_036795455.1 Ignavibacteriaceae bacterium | reverse complement strand
GGTGCGGGACCCGGCGGATATGCCGCAGCATTTGCCGCCGCAGATTTAGGAATGAATGTAACTTTAATTGACCCGGAAAAGAATCCGGGAGGTGTTTGCCTTTTTAGAGGATGCATTCCTTCAAAAGCATTGCTTCACGTTGCAAAATTAATTACCGAAACAAAAGAAGCTTCTCATTGGGGTATTGAGTTCGGAGAGCCGAAAATTGACATTGATAAGTTAAGAGCGTTTAAAAATAAAGTCGTTGCAAAACTCACGGGTGGGTTGGGAGTATTGACCAAACAGAGAAAAATCAACTTTGTTCAGGGTCGCGCTTCATTTTTAACTTCTTCCAAATTGAAAATTGATAAAAATGACGGAACAGTCGAAGAAAAAGAATTCGACAAGGTTATCATTGCTACAGGCTCGGTTATTTCTTCAATTCCGGCACTGCAAATAAATAGCAAAAGATTGTTAAACTCTACTTCCGCGCTTGATCTGCCTGCAATTCCGAAATCGCTTCTTGTTATTGGTGGAGGATATATCGGGCTTGAACTCGGATCGGTTTATAATGCTCTCGGTACAAAAGTCTCCGTTGTTGAAATGATGGACGGACTACTACCGGGTGCAGATAGAGACCTTGTTTCATTTTTATCAAAAAGACTTCAATCAAGTTTTGATAAAATAATGCTCGAATCGAAAGTAGTCGAAATAAAAGAAATCGAAGACGGTTTGAGTGTGAAGATTCAGGATAAATCCGGCAAAACCACCGAACATGTTTACGATTACGTTTTAATGTCGATTGGAAGAAGACCCGAAACAGCCGGGTTGGGACTTGAAAACACAAAAGTAAAAACAAATCCGCGCGGGTGGATTGTTGTAAACAAACAAATGCAAACTGATGATTCTAATATTTATGCAATTGGTGATATTGTAGGCGAGCCGATGCTTGCGCACAAAGCTGCTCACGAAGCCAGAGTAGCGGTTGAAGTAATAGCGGGTCACAAAGCCGCATTTGAACCGCTTGCAATTCCCGCAGTTGTTTTTACAGACCCCGAAATCGCATGGGCGGGTTTAACAGAAAACCAGGCGAAAGAAAAAGGAATTACGTTTGAAGTGGCAAAATTTCCATGGGCGGCATCAGGCAGAGCGACTACACTTGACCGAAGCGATGGCGTTACAAAACTAATAATCGAACCAGAGACGGAGAGAATTCTCGGTATCGGCATTTGCGGACCAGGTGCAGGCGAGTTAATTGCAGAAGGAGCACTTGCAATTGAAATGGGAGCAAATGCAACCGATTTAAAAATGACGATTCACCCGCATCCTACATTGTCCGAAACAGTAATGGAGGCTGCGGAAGTCTTCTTCGGACAGAGTACTCATATGTATCGTCCAAAGAAATAATACTCCCAAAATTGAAATTACGGAGACAATAAGTTCACTGTCTCCGTAATTTTATCTTATCCCCTTCCGCTTTATCCCCCAAAAACAACTATAAACCGTAATTAATTCTATTCATTTAACATTGCAAAAAAACTTCGTATGCTTTAATTTTAGATGTAATTAATATTAAAAAAAAACGGAAGTGAAATGAAGAGAAGAACATCACCTGTATTGAAACAACTATTCCTCACTATACTATTTGCCACAGTAGTTTTAACGGCACAAAATAAGGAGCAGAAACAAACATTTTTCGGGGTTGATCTTGATACTGTAAAAGCTCAAGAATTCGACATGGGAAAGATGTGGACTTTTGAAAATCCCCCATTGAAATACTTCGAGAAAGAATACGGTTTTGTCCCAACAGAAGAGTGGTTAAATAAAGTTAGAAAATCAGCGTTGAAATTTGCCACTTGGTGTTCTGCCTCTTTTGTTTCGGAAGATGGACTTGTAATGACGAATCATCATTGCGGAAGAGAAAACCTGGCAACCGTTCAAAAAGAGGGAGAGAATCTGTTGCGAGACGGTTTTTTTGCACCTTCACTTGAAGATGAACGAATTATGCCTGGAATTCATGTTGACCAGTTATTGATAATTGAAGATGTAACGGATGAAATTCAAAAGGTAATGAACTCGGTCAATACTTCCGAAGAGAAAATTATAAAAAGAGATGAAAAGATCGCCGAAATTGAAAAACGGTTCAAAGAAAAACATGAGGAACTGATCTTTTCCGTAACATCGCTTTATAACGGTGGAAAGTATTCTCTTTACGGTTACAAGAGATACAATGATGTCCGTCTTGTTTTTGCTCCCGATTTAAGAACGGCGAAACTCGGCGGCGATTATGATAATTTTACTTATCCCCGCTATGGACTTGATTGCATGTTCTTCCGTGTTTACTCAGACGGGAAACCGTTGAAAACCGATTACTATTTTAAATGGAGCGAAAAAGGTGCTATTGAAGATGAAGCAATTTTTGTTGTTGGTAATCCCGGCAGAACAAACCGCTTGAATACAATCTCTCAAATTGAATATTTGCGCGACGTTCAATACCCGATGCTTGTAGGCGTGCTGAAAGAACTTTATGATGTTTACTATAAAATGGTAATGAAAAACAATGCGGAAGATTTCATTCTTGTAAGCAGACTTTATTCAATCGGTAACTCGCTGAAAGTTTATGATGGAACTCTAAAAGGATTAAACGACCCTGTATTAATGGCAAGAAAAAAAGATTTCGAAAACAGTTTCCGCAAGTCAGTTGAAGCAAATAGCGAACTAAAAGAACAATATGCACATATCTGGAATGAAATCAGCAAGTCAAGGGAAGAAGCTGCAACTTTTGCAAATGAACTTTTTGCATTTAATCTGAATCCATTTTACACATCGGAGTATTTTACGATTGCAAGAAAAATAGTTTCGCTTGCGGAAAAACTTAATCAACCGGAAGAAAAAATAACAGATGATTTAAAGGGTGAAAAACTTGATTCCGAAATAGCCAAAATTTTCCCGGATAATTTTGACGCAGAGCTTCAAAAATCTATCCTGGAAATCAATGTGAATATGCTCAACCGGGTTCTCGGAGATGAACATGAGATCGTTAAAAAGCTATTAAAAGGAAAAAGAGGGAAAGAAGCTGTCGATTATATCCTCAATAAATCGGTAATAACTTCTAAAGACGACCTTGTTGCTTTGTTCAAAAATGCACCGGCAGAAATACTAAACTCGGAGGATCCGTTTATTTACTTTATTGTAAAAACTAAAACTAAGATTTCGAACTTACGGAAAGAGGCGCATGAAAGAGCTGATAAAGAATCGCTATTAAACCAACTTCTCGGTAAAGCATTGTTTGAAGTCTACGGAGACCTCATTCCGCCGGATGCAACATTCACTCTCCGTTTGGCGGATGGTATTGTTAAAGGTTATAATTATAACGGAACCGTCGCTCCGACCAAAACTACATTTCACGGAGTATTGGACAGATATTATTCTTTTGACAAAAAATTCCCTTTCAATTTGCCTGACAGATGGGAAGATTTGCCGGAAGATTTTGATTTAAGTAAACCGTTGAATTTCATCTCAACAAATGATATTGTCGGCGGGAACTCCGGCAGCCCGGTAATTAATAAAAATGCCGAGATTGTAGGACTTGCATTCGACGGGAATATCGAAAGCCTTCCAAGCAACTTTATCTATACAACCGAAGCCAACCGTACTGTTAGTGTTCACTCGGCTGGTATGATGGAAGCGATTAAGCATCTTTATAATGCTGAAAGACTTGCAGCAGAGTTAAAGAATGGAAAGATTTCGGATTAATTAAAAGATTCGACACTTATTTAGTTTGTAGAACTCTTTGATGGTTATGTCTGTTTATGACTATTATGAAAAGAAGAAAATTTTTAATTAACGGCGCCAAGTACTCAATGGGAGCATTGATGCTTTCTCCTTTCTTAAAAGAAGGAGAGTTAAAAGCTGCAACTGCAAGGTTCAAACCGCAACCAGCAGAATGGCGTGAAGACGAAATAAATATTGCGTGGATCGGGCATTCAACCGTATTGATAAATTTTTACGGTAAAGTGATTTTAACAGACCCGGTTATGTTCAGCAGAGTTGGAGTTTATCTTCTCGGTATTACAATAGGTCCGTCAAGAATTACAAAACCGGCTTTGGCTTTTGATGAAATGCCGAAACCCGATTTAATTCTTCTTTCTCACGCCCACATGGACCATATGGATTATCCTTCTCTTGATTCTTTCTCGAGTAAGTACCCGGATGAAATTGATTGTTTAACCGCTTACAACACTAAAGATGTAATCAGGCATTTCGATTGGAAATCTCTACAGGAACTTGACTGGGGAGAAGAGACTGAAATTCAAGGAATTAAAATTAAAGCAATTGAAGTAAAGCATTTCGGATGGCGATTCCCATGGGAAAGAGACCGCTCTAAAGGCTATATGAAAAACGGAAGAAGTTTCAATGCTTACGTTTTAGAATATAAAGGGACAAAAATTCTTTTCGGTGGTGACACAGCAATGACGGATCATTTTAAGCAAAGCGGTGAATCGGTTGACATAGCAATAATGCCGATAGGCGCTTATCAACCGTGGAGAAGGAATCACTGTAATCCCGAAGAAGCTCTTCAAATGGCAAAAGATTTGAATGCTAAAGTTTTTATTCCAATTCATACAAAAACATTCAGACAGGGAATGGAGCCCGATGACGAGCCTTTAACATGGCTTCGTGAATCGGTAAACGCATATGATATTAAATTGGGAATAAGTGATATTGGTGAAACTTTTACTTCAGTATCCATTTAATAACAAAGTGAGAACATAACCCTTTAAGGAGAATAAAAATGAAAGACGAAAAAAGCAATTTGTTTACTGCCGGCAATATCGCCAAAGAATTAGGCGTATCAGATGCAAAAGTTAAAAAAGCAATAACCGAGCTTGGACTAACACCGGCGGCTAAAAAAGGTGTTTGTAATTATTATTCAAAAGCCGATATAGCAAAAATCAAAAAAGCATTAAAGTAGAATTTAAGAGAGATGACATCTCTCACGGTGTCATCTCTTTTTCAGAAAAGTTTTTTACTCATCCGGTAATGCGGTATTTCAACTTCTATAAACATCTCCCCTTCTATCCGGTAACCGAGTTTAAGGTAGAATTTCACAGCAGTATCTCTCGCGTTTAGAATTATTTTATCAAAGTTTTTTTCTAAAGCCAACCTTTCGGAATACTCAACTAACTTTTTACCGATTCCTTTCGCCTGATATGTGCCGTCAACTGCGACCTGTCTCATCTTAATCGTTTTACTATCAACCGGTTTCAGAAGTAGGCAGCCAACTAATTTACCGGAAAGATAAGCCCCAATATGGTATTCATTTTCTTCCGATTTCAACTGTTCTGCGGTAAAGTTCAATCCGAGAGGTTCGCGTAATATTTTGTCCCTGAGTTCAACTTCATCTTTGTATTCCGGTGAATCATATTCAATCTCTTTTATTTCTATTATCATTTTTATATCCATTTTTTCGTACAAATATAAAAAGAGGAGGACGAAAAACCGAGCATACATTTGCATAACTCGGCATTATCTTTTAACTTGTATCCCCAAAATGAAATAGATTTTGGAAAGAAAAAATATCAAACCGGAAATAACAGAAGATTTTTTAAGGAATAGCCACTCCTATGAGTGGCTATTTTTTTATTTAAACCCACAGGAAGTAAATGAATAAAAAAGCAAAATTGGTTTTGGAAGACGGGACAACACTAACCGGTATTTCATTCGGACATGAAGAAAGCAAAAACGGTGAAGTTGTTTTTAATACAGGCATGGTCGGATACCCGGAAACTTTAACTGACCCTTCTTATTGCGGACAAATTTTAGTATTAACCTACCCACTCATCGGGAATTACGGTGTACCGGGTAGAGAAATTGAAAACGGATTACTTAAAAATTTCGAGTCGAATAAAATTAGCCTGCAGGGATTGATTATCTCTGATTACTCCAATGAGTATTCACACTGGAATGCAGTTCAATCTTTGGGCGATTGGTTAAAAGAAGAAAAGGTTCCAGCCCTGTATGGAATCGATACGAGAATGCTCACGAGAAAATTGAGAGAAAAAGGAACAATGCCCGGGAAAATTGTTTTTGATGAAGATGTTGAATTCGACAATCCCAACATTCGAAATCTTGTTGCCGATGTTTCAATTAAAGAACCGGTGCTGCATTCTAAAGGTGAGAAGAAGATTGTTCTCGTTGACTGTGGCGTGAAGAATAACATAATACAGGCTTTTTTGAGAAGGAATATCTCGGTACTCGAGGTTCCTTACGATTTCGATTTTCTATCAATTGAATCCGATGGAATATTAATATCAAACGGACCGGGCGACCCGAAAATAGTTAATTCAACCATCGAAAAAACACGAACAGCAATGCAGAAAAATATCCCGATTCTCGGTATTTGTCTCGGCTGCCAGATACTCGGATTGGCTTCAGGGGCGGATACTTACAAATTAAGATACGGACATCGAAGCCACAATCAACCCGTGAATGAATCGGGAACAAGAAGGTGTTATATTACTTCACAGAACCACGGGTATGCAATCGATTCAAACACCTTATCTGAAGATTGGCGGGAATGGTTTGTGAACGATAATGATGGAACAAACGAAGGAATTATTCATATAGCGAAACCGTTTTTCGGTGCACAGTTTCACCCGGAAGCATCACCGGGACCGGATGATACCGAATTCATTTTCGATATGTTTGTTAGAGCGATAGGATAAATTTTAATGTTCTTTGGTAGGATTCTTGAGCGTTATCTCTTTAATCTTTTTGTAATCAGCCACATTGTTTGTTAATAAAGTAAGGTCATTAACAAATGCAGTGGAAGCAATTATGGCATCACCGATAGAAAGATTATATCGTTTTCTAAAAGAGATTGCTTGCTCAATTATTTCTGAACTGATCGGCAAAACTTGAATAAATGAGAAAATAGTACTAAAAAATGCTTCTTGTTCTTTCGTTATCCTGGAAAAGCCGAGTACCTCCAGCAAGCTGATTTCAGAGGCGAAAGAGTTCTTTTTTCCATAAAATTCATGCAGGTAGTCATATTCGGTAGAGCAGAGTATATAATAATATTACTATCAAGTAATATCATGTACCGAATCCGATATTTCTATCGGCTCTAACGTTTCTCTGCCATTCGGTAGGATTACCGAAATTGGAAATGTCAATTGAAGACAGTTCTTTTTTACGGTTCTTTTTTGATGCGGAGGTTCGCTGTTTATCTTTCAGTTTTTCCAACCGGTAATTTATTTTGAGCCGTTTGGCAAGTTCTTTTATTAAAATTAAATCGTTTTTATCGGACGATTCTAAAATGATTCGGGTCATCAGTTGCTCGTAATTATTTGGGATAAAAATAAATAATTCTATGTCATTAAACAAACTACTTTTTGTTATCTACTAAAATTTGTATTACGAAGGAAATTCATGATTAAAAAAGGAAAACCAAAAAAAGTATTAATCCCCGGTTCCGGGGCGTTGCAAATCGGGCAAGCCGGTGAATTTGATTATTCCGGCAGCCAGGCAATCAAAGCATTAAAAGAAGACGGGATAGAAACAGTTCTTATAAACCCGAATATTGCAACTATACAAACATCGGAGGAGTTCGCAGATAAAGTCTATTTCCTTCCTTTAAAAAAAGAATTTGTAGAAAAGGTAATTGAAAAAGAAAAACCGGACGGAATTCTGTTGGGATTCGGGGGGCAAACCGGCTTGAATATCGGTGTTGAATTATTCGATAAAGGAATTCTTGATAAGTACAATGTTAAAGTACTCGGCACACCGGTAAACACAATCAAAGAAACCGAAGACCGCTTTCTGTTTAATAAAAAAGTTAAAGAATGCGGATTGAAAATTGCGATTAGCAAAACAGTCGCTTCGGTTGATGAAGCGGTTGAATCAGCTGCTAAAATCGGGTATCCCGTAATGGTAAGAATTGCATACGCCCTCGGCGGATTGGGTTCCGGGATTGTTAATAATGAAAAAGAATTGATTGAGAAAGCAAAACGTGCATTCGCATTTACAAACCAAATATTAATTGAAGAATCACTTTACGGCTGGAAAGAACTTGAGTATGAAATAGTTCGAGATAAATACAACAACTGCATTACTGTTTGTTCAATGGAAAATGTAGATCCAATGGGAATTCATACCGGCGATAGTGTTGTTGTTGCACCGGTTCAAACTCTTTCTGCAGAAGAGAATTTTAATTTACGCTCTATAGGAATAAAACTAATCCGGCATCTCGGGATAATCGGCGAATGCAACATCCAGTTTGCATTGAATCCGCATTCGTTTGATTATAGGATAATAGAAGTTAATGCAAGATTAAGCCGCAGTTCCGCACTTGCTTCAAAAGCTACCGGTTACCCGCTCGCTTTCGTTGCAACAAAACTTGCACTCGGTTATAATTTGAATGAAATCGAAAATATAATAACAAAAGAAACCTCTTCATGCTTTGAACCGGCTCTCGATTATGTCGTAGTAAAGTTTCCAAGATGGGATTTACAAAAGTTCAAACTTGTAAGCACACAGCTCGGCTCCGAAATGAAATCAGTCGGAGAAGTGATGGCAATTGGACGAAATTTTGAAGAAGCTCTTCAAAAAGCTATACGGATGCTCGATATCGGAATGAACGGATTTGTATGCAACGAACTGAAAATTAATGACCTGAGAAACGAAATCTCCATCCCCACAGATAGAAGAATTTTCTCTCTTGCCAAAGCATTAGTTGAAGGATATTCTGTTGATGAAATCAATAATCTTTCCTCAATAGATAGATGGTTCCTTTATAAAATGAAAAACATTGTTGATGTAAAGAAGGAACTGTCCAAATATGCAATTGATAGTGTTCCCGCAGATATCTTAATGCGAGCAAAACAGAAAGGGTTTTCCGATAAACAGATTGCTATATTATGCGGTACTGATGAAGCCGTCGTTCAAACAAAAAGAAAAAAAGAAAACATCATTCCTGTTGTCAAACAGATTGATACGCTTGCGGCGGAATTCCCTGCAAAAACAAATTATCTTTACTTAACATATAACGGTACCGAGGATGATCTAGAATTAAAAGAGTCGAACCAGGTTGTTGTCCTTGGAGGCGGTGCTTACAGAATCGGTTCTTCTGTTGAATTTGATTGGTGCTGTGTTAATTCAGTTTTAACTCTTAACAAACTGAATTACAAAACCATAATGATAAACTATAACCCGGAAACAGTTAGTACCGACCACGACATTTGCCACAAACTTTATTTTGAAGAAATGACGTTTGAGCGTGTCCTTGATATTTATGAAAAAGAAAACCCGGTCGGAGTTATAGTTTCAATGGGGGGGCAAATTCCGAACAACCTCGCAATTCCATTGCACAAAAAGGGAGTTAAAATAATCGGAACTTCACCAGAACAAATCGATAATGCGGAAAATCGGCACAAGTTTTCCCGGATACTTGATGAGTTGTTAATTGATCAACCGGATTGGAAGGAATTAACCGATCTTGAATCGGCAAAGCAATTTGCGTCCTCTGCCGGCTACCCTGTATTAATACGTCCCAGCTATGTATTGAGCGGGGCTGCTATGAGTATCGTCCTCTCGGAAAATGAACTTGAAGAGTATCTTAAAAAAGCATCGGATATTAGCTCCGAGCACCCGGTTGTTATCAGTAAGTTTATTACAAATGCAAGAGAGATTGAAGTAGATGCAGTAGCAGATAAAGGAAAACTCTTTTGTTACGCAATCTCGGAACACGTTGAAAACGCAGGCGTTCATTCGGGTGATGCTACGATTGTTTTACCGCCGCAAAGGACGTACCTTGAAACAATGCGGCGTGTTAAAATAATTACAAGAGAGATTGCAGAAAAACTTGAAATTACAGGACCATTTAACATACAGTTTATTGCTAAAGATAACGCCGTAAAAGTAATTGAATGCAACCTGCGGGCATCAAGAAGTTTTCCTTTTGTATCGAAAGTATTGAAAATAAATTTTATCGATATTGCAACAAGATTGATGCTTGAAGAAAAAGTCGCCAAGATTGACAAATCTTCATTCGACCTTGATTTTGTAGGTGTCAAAGCATCACAGTTTTCTTTTACAAGGTTGAAAGGCTCTGACCCCGTTCTTGGCGTTGAAATGTCCTCCACGGGAGAAGTAGCATGTTTGGGTGATGATTTCAATGAAGCTTTTTTGAAAAGTCTGCTTTCGACAGGGTTTCATATTCCGAAAAAGGGGGTTCTTCTTTCTACCGGAAGCTTACGCGAAAAAGCTGAGTTTTTAGAACATGTAAAAATATTGGCAAATATGGGTTTGAAATTTTACGGCACTCCGAAAACAGCCGAGTTTTACTCAAAAAACGGTGTTGAAATAGAGCCGCTTAACAGACCGTTTGATAAAAGTGAGCCGTCAATTCTGACTTACTTAAGCGAAGGTAAAATTGACCTTGTAATAAACATTCCCAAAACAACGGACAAAGAAGAACTTGACAGCGATTACATAATCAGAAGAAAAGCCGTAGATATGAATATTCCTTTAATTACAAATATCCAGTTTGCGAAAAGATTTGTGAAATCTCTGAGGCAGTATTCTGTTGATACTTTGAGAATAAAAAGCTGGGATGAGTATAATTAACTTCATCTATACTTATCGTATAGCTCAAGTTTATTAATCCGTTTTTTGATTGCATTTTTCGTCCTGCCGAAGTGCTCGGCAAGTTCATTCAAGCTTTTTCCTTTACAGAAGAGTATTTCCAACTCATCGTCAAGCTGTTCGTTCCACGACTGATAAGCTCCCCAGCTTTGAAGTTTATAAGATTTTTCAGTTTCGGTTTTAGTTTTTTCATATTCATTCCAAAAACTTTTTACGGAGTGCCGTTTCTTCTGTTTCATCTCCGGTTCCGGCTCAAGGATATTGATTTTTGATTGCGGCATCAAATCACGCGGGATATTCAAGTAGTTTAATGTTCTTGTAACAGCGACATAAAGAAGATTGACTTCTTCGGACAATCCGCCGGAGTTAACATTTTCAGTTCCCTCTTCACGTATTATCTTATTCAGTGAATGTTCATTTATAAAATCGTTCGCAAGAGTTACTTCATCATACTCCATCCCCTTACACCTGTGAACGGTTGAGAAAATCATGTCTGCTTTATTTTTGTCTTCATCTGCTACGTGAGCCGATTTCAATCGCTTTAACAAAGCCGGGAGTTCCCGTCCGTATTTTTTGACAACGTCCAATACTATTTTCAGTTCTTTATCGTTTGTTTTTTCTATGTACTCTTCCAGCACCGCGATGTTTTTCATTGATTTGATAAGACTATCTTTAATGTATTCATAGTTCTCAAAATATAAATTGTAAACATCATAAATTGATGCCCCTTCATCTGCATATGTATATGAGTTTATATTCCCTTCAAAGTATATGGAAGAGATTTCTTTTTTGTCGAAAAGTAATTCGATTGCTTTTACAAGAAGCGACAGATTGGTTCTTGCTATAAATGCTCTTGTGTTCAATTTGTTAGAGTTGCCTGCCCCGGTAATATTAAAGTTCAATTCCGGGTGGAGTACTTTTTTCCAGTTCAAAATTCTTTTTGCAACGAAAGCAATTTCTTCATCAAAACGGAAACTTCTTGTAAGAAAGAATGATGAATAATCAACTTTCTCAAGTGAGTTAACCGCATACCGCCAGCCGTAGATTTGTTGGTGCGTATCCCCAACAATAACCTTTGTTGCTTTTTGCTTTACAAAAACATCAAGCATTGCGGGTGAAGCATCCTGCCCTTCATCAAAAAGGATGTAATCGTAACCCAAGGATGGGGAAGCAAGTTGAAACTTTTTTAGGTAAAAGTCATGCGTAATATCAATTTCCCCGTTTTCCATTTTAGCAAGGAACTGTCGTGTGTTTTGCAATATCTCTTCATAGTGTTTAGATACAAACTCTTTTGCAGCCGGATCTGAAACTACTGCAGTATAATCAAGTTCCGAGACTTTTTTGCTGTTGCTGTTGCAGAAGTAACTCGAAAATTTGTTTATATGATTTGCAATGATAAGATCGGTATGGTGTTGTTTGTCTGTTTTTAAGTTGAGTAATTCTTTTATTTGATAAGTCTTATATGAACCGAGTTGTTTGTAATTGTTTCTTCCCCGTCTTATAATGTGATCAAAGGCTAATGAATGAGCAGTTTCTACGCGTACATTGTTCAAACCTTTATCGGAAAACTTTTTCTCGGCTTCCAGCTTTACAGACCTATTGAAAGCAAGATAAAGGATTTTACTTTCTGAAGGACGGGCTTTAGCATATTCAATAACGGTCGCCGTTTTACCAGAACCGGCAACTGCATTAATCTTTATATCTCCTTTGCTTTCAATTATTATTTTTTGTTCGTCTGTAAGAACCATCTCTTCCTAAGTTTGTTTAAAATAAAAAAGGCTGAAACCTTTTGGTTTCAGCCTTTTGATTTTTTAATCTCCGAGCAGAACTTCTTTTATATGATTCAATGCCCAATCAATATCTTCTTTTGTAATTACAAGCGGAGGAGCGAAACGGATAACGTGAGTGTGAGTTTCTTTGCAAAGGATTCCTCTCTTCATCAAAGCTTCGCAGAACCTTCTTGCACCGCCTGCTTCAGGTTTTAATTCAACACCTGTAAACAATCCTTTACCGCGAATCTCTTTTACATGAGGTGAATTTATTGCCGTTAATTGCTCACGGAAATATTTCCCGAGGTTGAATGAATTTTCTATCAATCCCTCTTCGAGGAGCACTTTAAGACTTTCTCTTGCAATTGCAGCTCCTAACGGATTTCCGCCGAATGTAGAGCCATGATCTCCCGGATTAAAAACACCGAGAACTTCTTTGCTTGCCAATACCGCTGACACAGGGTAACATCCGCCGGACAAAGCTTTTCCAATTATTACCATATCGGGTTTAACGTCTTCATATTGGAATGCAAATAGTTTTCCGCTTCTTCCCAGGCCGGATTGAATTTCATCGGTTACAAAAAGGACGTTATTCTTTTTACAAATTTCGTAAGCGGCTTTTAGATAACCTTCCGGTGGAACCACAACGCCGCCTTCTCCTTGAATCGGTTCAACTATAAAAGCAACAGTATTCGGGGTGATTGCTTTTTCAAGGTCTGCTGCATCACCGTATTCAACAATTTTGAATCCCGGTGTAAACGGAGCGTAACCATCTTTATACTGCTCTTCGGTTGAAAAACTTACGATAGTGATTGTTCTTCCGGCAAAGTTATTTCTGCATGCAATAATTTCTGCTGATTCAGCCGGAACGTTTTTCACTTTGTAACCCCATTTGCGTGCGGCTTTCAATGCTGTTTCAACTGCTTCTGCACCGGAGTTCATCGGGAGAACCATTTCGTAACCGGTCAGTTCGCATAATTCTTTGCAGAGATAAGGAAGCTGGTCGTTACGGAATGCTCTTGAAGTCAAAGTAACTTTTTCTGCTTGTTCTTTCAATACTTTTATAATTCTCGGATGGCAATGCCCTTGATTTACTGCCGAATACGCAGCAAGACAGTCGAGATATTTATTCCCTTCAACGTCCCAAACCCATACACCTTCAGCTTTTTCGATTACAACATCGAGAGGATGGTAATTATGGGCGCCGTATTTTTCTTCTATCTGGATATATTCTTTAGTAGTCATAAATCTCCTATGGTGATTAAAAATTCAGTACTCAAATTTATGGAGTATAATTGTAAAAGCAAGGCGAAAAGGAGGGAAAAAGGATTCAATCTCTAAACACAGATAATTAACACTACTGTTAATTTACTGTGTTTAGTAAAAATCACAAAGAAATCATAGATGTAATTAATAAACAGTTAAAAACCTGTTTTCTCGCCACTACGATTAAATTCTCCTTGACAATAAAGTTAAGTTAGCTTAACTTTGTAACAAAAAATAAAGAAATATGTCAACAATATCACAAGAAGATTACTTAAAAGCGGTTTACGTTTTCAAAGAGACAAAAGAAGATGCAGTAACCACTACGGAACTTGCCCGTAAACTTGAAGTATCAAACGCTGCAATAAGCGACATGTCGAAAAAACTTGACAGTTTGGGACTAATCCATTATTCACGGTACAAAGGGATGGAGCTGACACCCGACGGTAAAAAGACAGCATTAAAAGTTATTCGCAGGCACAGGTTGTGGGAGCTTTTTCTTGTTGAAGCTCTCGGTTTAAGCTGGACTGAAGTTCATGACGAAGCAGAATTACTTGAGCATAAAACATCCGATTTTTTAATTGATAAGATAGATGAATATCTCAACTTCCC
>DAIRET010000267.1:0-2858 GCA_036795455.1 Ignavibacteriaceae bacterium | reverse complement strand
GTTGTAGAAACCGGGGGAAGGGCGTACTATGTTTATCCCGATAACGATAAGTTAATTCTTAGTGATTATGAAAACGGGATTGTTGAATACAAGGGAAACGGAATAACTAATAGAATTGAAATGCCGGCGCCGGTTAATAAAACAATGAGGATAAACGATACTGCGTATATTTCACTGCTGAATGACACACGTGTTTTCATTTATAAAACGGAAGGAAAAAACTCTGTAATATTGAATGAGCATATTTCACCGGGGTATTCTTATTCTTATTCATTTACGGATAATGAGCTCTTTATCCTTGATACAGACAGCGGTTTAACTGTATTCCCGAATTTTATTTATAAAAAGGAACAACAAAGATACCCGACACTAAACCGGTTTAAAGGAATGTATGCCGATACTTCTCGATTGATACTTTTTTCACCTGGAAATGGAATCGAAATATTTAAATTCACCGACGGATTGATTGATACTACTGCTCCTTTGGCTGTAATAAATACAAATGCGGATTACCTGGATTATTACAATGGTTTCTTTTTAGAAGGGGATGGAAATTCTCTTAAAGTTTCCCGGTTGCAAGGTGACAGATTGATTAAAATAAATGAGTATAACGAAATAAAAAGATTATACACATCAGCGAAAACCGATTCATTACTTTATCTTACGAATACAAACGGAGAGCTATTCTGTTTTGCAGATAGAGGTGCCGCACTTGAACTTTTATTCAAACAGCAGTTGCAGTCCGTACCGTTTTCAATCTCGGCAAAGGGAGGACAACTGTTTGCTACTTTTATCCAACAAAGCAGGATAAAAAGTATATTTGATCCTAATAACCAGAATAATCAAGTTAGGTTTGCATTGTGGAGTGCAGCAATAAAGATAGTACGGGATTTTCCTCTTTTCGGAGTAGGGGATATCGATCTTGCAGATTATTACATCGAGTATAAAAACTACTATGATAAAGAAATCCAGGGGCATATGCACAATAATTTCTTTCATATATTGGCAACACTCGGTTTGTTTGGTTTTGCTGCTTTCCTCTTTTTATTGATTAAAATATATCATGTAAATATCAAAATATATAAAGCTGTAAAAGGGATTCCGTTCAAGTATACTTATTCGCTCGGTGTTCTCGGTGCATTTACTGCATTCATATTTGCAGGACTAACTGAATGGAACTTCGGTGATCATGAAATAATTACAATGATCTGGTTTTTAATCGGATTGAATTTTGCGTTATTCAAATCACAAGAACAGTAAACCCGTAATAAAAGCTTTTCTGGAGTAAATCTAAAAGCTAATCACAGTTGATTAATCATTTTTATATCTTCAAAAAAAAATGAAATTGTAACCTGTTTCCTTATTCGTATCCAGGGTTGAATATTATCTTAAAAATATCATCTTTTTCGTTTCGGTAAAATCACCGGCTTCCATCCTGAATAGATAAATCCCGCTTGAAAAAGGTTTAGCATTAAACTCTACTTTATAGTTTCCCGGTTGATGTACCGAGCCGACAAGTCTTTTTAATTCCTGTCCCAACACATCAAATACAACAAGAGAAACAAAACTTTCTTTCGGAACGGAATAACGGATCATTGTTGTAGGGTTAAAGGGATTCGGATAGTTTTGGGAGAGTGCAAATTCTTTTGGAATTGTTTCTTCAATTTCATCTACCGCTCCTTCATATATATCGTAGAAATACGCTGCACCTGCATCAATTGCGAGATTGTCATTCAATCTTGAACCGACTAATGCTTTCCCTCTATCGAGTGAAAGAGAGAGTCCGAAGTTATCATAATCGTTTCCGTCAACCGGTTGTATAAGTCTTGACTCTTTCCACCCTTCCGGAGTATTTAGAAATACATAAGCTGCACCCACCTGGTTCAATGCTTCTTTGTTTAACCGCGAAGCACCTATTATTGCGGAAGCATCTCTTATGTCAACTGAAATTCCGAAGAAGTCATGTTTTGTTCCTGCTGCCCGTTTTATTTTTTCATGCTGAATCCATTTTTCACCGGAGCGGGAATAAATATAAGCTGCACCGTAGTTACTATTTGTGATTTTTTTGTGATGTGCACCGGCAATCGCATTATCTTTATGAATTGCAACAGAATAACCGTACTTGTCTCCAGTTTCTCCGTCTGGTGCAAAGAGTTTACATGTTTGCTTCCATTTACCGCCTATTAATTCAAAAGTATAAGCTGCACCGGATTTAGTTTTCTTTCCATCCGCACCATAAGCACCGATTATAGCTGTTCCATCTCTATTAAGCGCAACCGAATACCCGAAAAAGTCGTTTGTTTTTCCATCATTTGAATAAATCTTAGCTTCTTCAATCCATTTACTTCCATTAAACCTGAAAATATATGCGGCTCCCGATTTTAATTCTCTTCCACTGGATTGATAAGCACCGATTAAAGCGAGGTTACCTTTTATTGCAACAGACTGTCCGAAGAAATCACCCGGTTTTCCATCGGAAGCAATAAGTTTTTCTTCTTCGATCCAGGTTCCGCTCTTTAATCGATATACATAAACACTACCTGAATAAGGTCCATTATCGCCATCTCCAATAGCGCTGATAAGAGCAACATTAGAGTCTATTGTAGCGGAATAACCGAAATTATCGAAAGAGTTTCCATCGGAAGGGATTAATTGCCGGCTCATCACGGGGGATGAAGTTGAGAAATCATAAATAAATGCAGTGCCGGAACTTACTCCTTTTATAGTAGTTTCATTCGGTGCGGTTATTATACCGGTTTTATTACTCAATGCTACAGCCCATCCGAAATGAGAATGCGGAGCTGCATTCTGAATTGAAGAAGTAACTTTGTCATTACCTGCAGATATATCTTTTATCA
>DAIRET010000266.1:0-2902 GCA_036795455.1 Ignavibacteriaceae bacterium | reverse complement strand
ATACATACTTAAATTCTCCCTAAAGAAATATCTCGGCTGCCCCGGTAATATTAATACATCTCCCGCCTGTAAATCAGGTATAACTGTTTTGTTACTTCTCAAGCTGTCTTCCCATAACAGGTCGTTATAATTCAATCTGATTATTTCGTGTAAAGAATCATCATCTACTCTGTAGAGTCTAACATCCTCTAAATCCGAATCTACAGTGGGACCTCCTGCAAACGATATAAGGTCCATAACAGTCGTATTCAATGGGATAACGTACCTTCCAGGGTACCGTACATAACCCCAAACTGATACTTTAATATTCACAGATGCCGGGTCGGCATAATCATAGTATCCGCCTTGATTACGATACTGTCCTGTAGTCGCACTACCAATTTCATAGTCTTTTGTTTGGGCTGATATGGAGCCAATTAATAAAAATAAAAAAATAATTGAATATCTAACCATAAGTTTCCTATTTATCCAAATTTGAAAAAAAACAGCGAATTACGGAAATTTCATAGCACTAATGAGAAAAAATCCCCGGATTTAAGGTGCAAGAAATCTTCCTATGTTTTTATATTTAGAACCAACAAATATAATGTTTTTTTTGCAAATCCATGTGATTTGAGAAGATAAAAAATTGAAGAATTATTATGGCAAAAACTTATAACAACCCGGCAATGCACACTGCCGAACATATTCTTAATCAAACGATGGTTAGGATGTTTAATACAGGTAGAGCTTTCAGTGCCCATATAGAGACTAAAAAATCAAAATGCGACTATAAATTTAATCGATTATTAACCGAAATTGAGATTCTATCACTCGAAAATAAAGTAAATGAGGTGATTAGTTTAGGGCTCCCCGTCTTTGAAGAATTTATCGACCGGGAAACAGCAGAACAGTTTTATAACCTTGAAAGATTGCCGGGAGATGCCGGAAATTCAATCCGGGTTATTAAAGTCGGAGATTATGATTCGTGTCCTTGCAGTGGTTCCCACGTCGGTAATACATGTGAAATAGGTAGATTTAAAATTATATCTGTCGGTTTTGAGAATAATGTACTTAGAGTACGATATAAACTTATTGATTCAGAATAAAAAAGGCTATTCCAGAGTTCTGAAATAGCCTTTAAGTAAAAACCGATTTACAAAGTTTTTATCTTGTAATAACAGGAGCCGGAACCTTTTTGTAAGGTTTATTCGACGCTCCTTCGGAAACTTTATCCATTATCTTTACATCGTCAACAAACCAGCCTCTGAAGCCATTGTAGAGTGCATCTCTTGTATCAAATGCAAAACGTAGTTTTATAGTTTTTCCAATAAAATCTGTCAGATCGTATTCCTGGATGTACCAAACAGGTGCTTTATTGAAACCGCCGCTTGTGTATGGTAACGAAGCACGGTTATCAAGAATTGGATCCGAATACGGATTTAATTTGCCAAGTACAGTAATATTATTTGTATCTGCTACATCAATTACTTCTACTTCCATAATATCAAAACCGTAAGCATTAGGATTGACACTCTCAATTTCCCACCATGTCCAGAATGTCAATGCTGCTTTACCTGTAGTTGATGTTAAATTAATCGTTGGAGATGTTAAATTACCTTTATTTGAATTGTATCCATTTCCGCCCGACATAGTATCCTGAGATGTATTGAACTGTCCGAGGAAATTTCCTGTAGTATCTTCACCATACCACATTGTGTAACTTCCACCGAATGCAAGAGGAACGGAGCCGTTGGAGTTGTCGCCGGGTGCTAATTTAACAAGCATATAAGGCATATAAGCTTTGTTTTTAACAGTTGTGGAGTTCATAAACCTATGCCAATAACCTGTAAGGGCCCAACCTTTATTTGATTCAAAATTATCTTCCCAGATAACGTTTGCAGGTGAAGCAACGGTTAATGTAAAGTTAATCTGCACGGTTTTGTTTTCCTTAATTGAGATACCGTTTACTATCGCAGTAGTATAACCGTTTTTAACACATCTAAGTTTGAAACTTGGAATCGGATTTCCGTTAAAATCGTTTATAGGAATAGCTCCGATAAAAAACTGTCCGGAAGCATTACTTTTTGAAGAAGCGAAGTAACCGTTTGTTAATTCAACTGAGTCTGCGCTTATTGAAATTGTTGCATCTGCAATCGGTTGTCCATTTACATCAACAACAAACCCGCTTACACCGCCTACAGGTTGTGTTATCGAATTATCAACGGGAGTTAAAGCAACATAAGCTGCCTGTCCCATAGCTTCAGTAACAAGTATGCTGTCTGCCTGCATATTTTTATAACCATTCTTTGAAACCACTAAACTATAATATCCTTCGTTAAGCTCTTCAAACTTGAAAGTACCGTCATTACCGGATTGCATCTGTTTTACTGCAGCACCGCCTTGAACGGAGAGTGTTAGGTCTGCATTAACTAACACTTCAGTTGTTACTGCATCAACTACAATACCGACAATTGTCAACCCTGAGGGAGTTGGTGTAACAGTTGTTTCATCTTTTTTACAACCGGTTATAAGTAAACCGCTAATCAAGATGAATGCAAAAATTACAAACATCTTCGTATACATTTTATTCATTTTATCCTCGCAATAGGTTTAAAAAAAATTATTTTACATTGTCAAGGTAGCTACTAATAAGTTTCGATGCAATACATCAGTTTGTAAAAACTGTTTCGTGCGATTTAAATCATATTATTCTATTAATATGCTGTAAATCAAATAACCGAAATTTACTTGAAGCAGTCCGAATGATATACCGCTTATCAAATCGAATCGATCGGTTTTCCTGAGATAATGGTTGTCGTTTGTCTTTTGATACTTATTGAAATTTTCATCTGCTTCAATTTTGTAGTATGCGGCAATTGCACCAAGCGTTACAAGACTTCCTAATAACAATTTGAACTTG
>DAIRET010000265.1:0-2902 GCA_036795455.1 Ignavibacteriaceae bacterium | reverse complement strand
AACGTTTTAATCCCGTTTGATTACAGTATCCCGGCTAGAAGACAATTGTTTAGTTATAAACTCCTCTTCCGAAATATCTCCCTTTTCAAATGAACGGTGAAGCGGGTAGTTATTTTTATAATAGTTGTAAAATTTTTCACCCAATCCCGGTTCAATTTGGTTTAGTCTTCTAACCGGGATGCTGTAATCAAACGGGATTAAAACATTACCGAGGTCTGATACGATTACCGAGTATTTACTTTTCAAAAATAACCTCTTCTAAAAAAAATATAAAGGGGCTGTCCCAATAGCTTTGTCCGAAGGAATTCAACAGTGTGTAGCATCCTTCGGATTTCGAATGAATCAGAGAAACACGAAAGTCTCACAAAATTAATAGACAGCCCCATTTTTCATTGTTTAATAATTATTAATCCAGTTTGAATAGACTATCATCCAGACCTGTATTTATTTCGATGGAAGTAACTGTAAATTCGACCGCCATACCTGCAATATTCTGAATTACCTTGTAAGGATATTTTACACCTTCAACTTCACGATAGTCATTATAAGTTGTAACCTGCATAAAATTTCCCTGCGGGGTTTCAATATTTCTCTCTTCTTTTACCCTATACCCGCTCTCGACTTCATAATACTCATGTCCCTTTGAGCCGGAAGGGGAAATGATTTCAATTTTGTAAACATCTTTTTGATTTGCTTTTTCGATGCCTGCAACTTTATATGTGTAACCGTATTCCTTGTAGTTCACAGCGGAATAAATGTCGGCAAAGAATTTCAGTTGTTCAAGGTTGTCGTCTTTTAATTCTTCGGAGCCCGTCGGTGATTTTTGAATTCCTTTTTCTCCATCAAAAAGGATAACCTGCTCCATACCGCCGAAAGAAACAACTTGAAGAAGTTTGTTCGGTGCTTTCTGGCTAAGTGTATAAAGAACGTCAAAGCCTTGTACTTTAGCTGTCATTGTAATTTTCTTATCCGTTACTTTAAGATAATTATCTTTTCCGCCCGTTACAGAAACATACTTTTCAAAAACAGATTCAGGTGTAATTCCTTCCGGTACTGTTGCAGCGTTTGGATCATACTTGTTACCATCAATATCGTAATAATCAACCTTTGATGTAACAGAGAATTTTTTCAGATTGTCAGCTATCTCGGAGGCTTTACCTACTACTAAAATGTATGAGTTCTCCGGTTTAATATACTTTTTAGCCGAAGCTAAAACATCATCAATCGTAACGTTCGCAAGATTTTTAAGGTATTCCTGGTAAAAATCCTTCGGCAGGTTATACTTTGCAGTATTGATTGCAAAATTTGCGATTGTCTGCGGGTTCTCAAGCGAAATCGCAAAATTGCCAGTCATATAATTTTTTGCAAGGGTTAATTCATCCTGTTCAACAGGTTCTTTACTTATCCTTTTCATTTCAAAAAGAATTTCGGTAATAGCGCTATCTGTAGCTGAATTTCTTACATCAACAACAGATGTAAAATGTCCTACAAGCTGATCCGCAGCCAGCGAAGAATATGCTCCGTATGTAAAGCCGTGAGTTTCGCGTAGGTTTTTGAATAACCTGAAAACGCCGCCGCCGAGAATAGTATTTGTAACCTGCGATTTAATATAGTCGGGGCTATTCAAGGTTAATTCAATAGGATGTCCGACCCTTACTGTTGATTGAACCGAATTGTCTCTATCTATCAAAGCAACTTTAGAAACAAGCGGCGGAGCCGGTTTTTTGTATGCGAACTTAGGCACATCTTTATTTTCCCATTTACCGAAATATTTCTCAACCAATTTTTCCGCTTCAGCTTTTGTAATATCTCCAACTACTGCAAGGTAGGCGATATTGGGGCGGAAGTATGTATTGATATATTCTTTACATAATTCAAGTGTTATGTTATCAATAGAAGATTCGGTTTCTGATTCGGAGTATGGATGCCCTTCTCCGTAATACAATTTCTTTCTTAGTACATTAATAATCGAAGATGGTTCTTCTTTGTTTGCTTTCAGTGTAGATACTTTCTGCATCTTTATTTTATCAAGTTCTTCCTGGTTCGGATTAGAATTTATAATCACATCGGAAGCAATTTCCAGCAATTTCTCCAAATGTTTCTTAAGAACGGTTCCGTTGACACCCGAAGAAGAAGTATTTAATGAAGCACCGATAAAATCTATTTCTTCATCAATTTCTGCTTTAGTTCTTGTATGCGTACCGGTTCTAAGTAATGCGCTTGCTGCAGAAATATAACCTGCTGCCTCTTTCTCTGCAACCGGGTCCCGGTCAATCAATAAATTAATACTTACAACCGGTTGTTTATGATTTTCAACAACAAAAACTTGAAGCCCGTTTTTCAAAGTGAATGATTCATAACTTGCTATTTTTATTTCGGGAGCCGGACCGGCAACCGGGCGAATGCTTCTATCCAATTGTGCGACAAGAAGCGTATTCGCAAATAGAAATAGTAAAGAGATAATAATAGTTTTTTTCATTTTCTCACCTATTTAGCTTGTTTTGGAAGATAATAGAGAACCGATCTGTTTTCGGGTACAAGGTATTCGTTTGCTACCCGTTTCAAATCTTCCCTGGTTACTTTTGCATATTTTTCTAACTCGGTATTAATCAAATCCGTGTTGTTGAAGAAGAGATAATATTTGGATAAACTCATTGCAATACCTGCAATCCTGTTTTTATCCATTACGAATTCACTCTCTACCTGGTTTTTAATCTTTGCGAATTCATCTTCACTAACTAATTCGGTTCTTACTTTATTAATTTCTTCATCCATTGCCTTTTCACATTCTTCGGCAGTTTTCCCGAAATTAGCAATTGCAAGAGCAATAAATAGTCCCGGGTGCTCAAGTGAAACTGGGAAGGAACCGACATTAATAGCAACGCGTTTGTCATCAACAAGT
>DAIRET010000264.1:0-2951 GCA_036795455.1 Ignavibacteriaceae bacterium | reverse complement strand
TTTGACAATACTTTATTATCAATGATTTTAGTCCCTGAATGAAAAACAGTGGTTGTCTCTTTATCAATTGAATCTAAACCGTGGATTTCAAAACCGGATTCGTATTTATCCGGATAACCACTTGAGGCAGCAATAACACAAACCGAAGCTCCACCGTTATATTTTACGCTTTTTTTATCCAAACTTCCCTTCGCACAACTTAAAAGAAGTTTAATGAAATCTCCTTCAAGAAGAGGAAGCACGGACTGAGTTTCCGGATCGCCAAAACGGCAGTTAAACTCTATTACTTTAGGTCCATCCTTTGTTATCATTAGTCCGCAATAAAGACAACCTTCAAACTTGAATCCTTCTTTACGCATTCCAAGCAAAGTTGGCTGGATTATCCTTTCTTCTATTTCTAATAGTAATTCTTTTGTAATTAAAGGAGTGGGAGCATACGAACCCATGCCACCAGTGTTTTTGCCGGTGTCATTATCACCTATTCTTTTATGATCCTGTGCTGCCGGTAAACAGATATAATCGATTCCGTCGGTAATTGCAAAAATTGAAGCTTCATCCCCTTTTAAAAACTCTTCGATTACGACCTTGCTCCCGGCTTCCCCAAATATCCGGTTCACAAAAAAATCGTTAATGCTTTTTTCAGCTTCCCGGTATTCAGTACATATGATAACTCCTTTACCGGCAGCCAAACCATTAGCTTTAAGTACAATCGGGTAACTTATGGTTTTTAAATTAGTTAAGCACTGTTCTATTTCATTTTGGTTATATTCAATATAATCCGCTGAAGGAATATTATACTTTTTCATTAAAGCTTTTGCAAACGCTTTTTCCGATTCAATTCTTGCAGCTTCTGCTGAAGGACCAAAGACCAGAATGCCGTTATTTCTCAAAAAATCAGATAATCCATCTACTAATGGCTGCTCCGGTCCTATCACAACCAGCTCTATAGTATTGTTCTTACAGAATTCGAGTATTTCCTCTTTGTTATCGACTTTTATTTGAACATTAATCCCAACAAATGCAGTTCCGGCGTTACCCGGAATAATAAAAAGCTTATCATCCTTTTGATAATAATCTTTTAGTGATTCGGAAATTTTATGAGCAATCGCATGCTCCCTTCCGCCACTTCCTATAACTGCAATGTTCATACTCTTTCCTTAATTAAGAATTGAAATTCTTTCGTCATCATCTCTGTCAGGTAATCTCTCCTATGCTTCTCGACTACTTCTTTATTCGGTTTTGGAAGTTGACCTGATACGTATAATTTGAATACTTGATAAATACAATTTTTTATTTCGGTTACGCTATCCGGTTTACAAATGAATGAAGCTCCGTATTCTGTTAGCGTGTTTTTCAATGCACCTTCGGGAACACAACCGATAATCGGTTTTTCAGAGCCGATATATTCATACAACTTACCTGCTGAATGAGTCTCCACATTCTTACCATAACCAACAGTCAACCAGAGAACATCACTTGCAAGTAAATGTTTTATTGCCTCAAGATGATTTACGTACCCGAACTCATAAACATAATTCTGGAGTTTGAGTTTTTTTATTAATCGTTTATTCTCTTTACGCAGTATCCCGACAAAATGAAGTTTTATATAACCGGCGATATCGGGACGTTCAATAGAGATTTCTTTAATTGCTTTAAGAAAATACTTGGGCGTTATGTATTCGTAAAAAATACCCGAATAAGTAATAACTAATTTATCTCCTGCCTTTTTAACTATACCGGCTTTTTGAAAGTCCTGCGGATCAAAACCGTGTGTAATTATAACAATATCATTAAATGATAGAAACTTGTAATAATCCATCAGTTTTTCTTTTATCTTCCGGTTCGTAACAGTTACTTTATCTGCGGCTTTAAGCGCATTGTACTCCATTTTCTTTATAAGATATTTATGATATGGAGTAACATATATTCCAAATTGATAACCGTACCATAAGTCTCGATAATCGATAACAAGCGGAATGTTAAATTCTTTCTTTAATTTTACCGCAAGATTAACTGTTGAAAAAGGAGGACCTGTAACGAAAATTAAATCAAATTGCTCCTGTCTTAATAGTTTTTGAGCTACCGGATATGCTTTTCTTCCCCAGCTTTTTTTATTATCGGGAACAAAAAATAAACTACTGAAAAAACTGAAAGTTTTTCTCACAATTTCGGAAGGCATTTTAACCGTTCCTCTCTTTGCAAGTAAAGAGTTTATTTCGCGTCCTTGTACGCGGACTATTTCAATCTCTTTATCTTTTATTTCATCAAGCAGGGAATAATCGTGAGCATAATATGCGGTTTTACCTGTAGTCAATACAGTCGGTTTCCAATTATTGTCCGGCATATATTTAACGAATTTCAGAGTTCTTTGAACTCCGCTTAATCCTGCCGGAGGAAAATAGTAAGCTATAACTAATACTTTAAACATATTTTACTTATGATAATTTGGAGCTTCTTTTGTGATTATCACATCGTGAGGATGGCTCTCTTTTAATCCAGCAAGTGTAATCTTAACAAACTTTGTTTTCTGTTTCAACTCCTTCGTATTTTTTACACCGCAATACCCCATCGAGGCTCTCAAACCGCCGATCAGTTGGTAAATAGTATCCGATAATGGACCTTTATACGGGACTCTTCCTTCAACACCCTCGGGTACAAGTTTGGCAATATCATCTTCAACATCCTGGAAATATCTATCCTTGCTCCCGTGTTTCATTGCTTCCAATGAACCCATGCCACGATATAGTTTGAAACTTCTTCCTTCAAAAAGAATTTTTTCTCCGGGGCTCTCATCAACACCGGCAAATAATCCTCCTATCATTACAGAATCTGCTCCTGCAGCTATTGCTTTTGCGACATCCCCGGTGTGTTTTATTCCTCCATCAGCTATTATTGGTAAATTTTTGTTTTTTAAGGCTTTATAAACATTACTTATAGCAGTAATCTGGGGA
>DAIRET010000263.1:0-2965 GCA_036795455.1 Ignavibacteriaceae bacterium | reverse complement strand
GTAAATTTAGTCGTTTTGATTGCCGCTAAAGCAGCTTCATCGCAGCCGCTTCCTATCCCTTTCTGAACTGAAGCTTCAGCTACATTACCCGATTCATCAATCAATGCAGCTACAAATACTTTTCCCTGTATTCCGGCTTCTTTAGCTTCTTTCGGGTAAACTATTTTACTCATTATTGCTTCTATACCGCCGACCGGCTCCGGCATTTTATCAACCGACAGATAAACATCTTTTTCAAACGCTTCTTTTATTTTTTTCTCATGTTTTTTGTTTTGTTCGATAGCTTCCTGTTTATCTTTATCCGAAAGTTTGAACATTACAGGGATTGTAATTTTTACCTTCACTGCTTTGCCGTCTTTTATTCCCGGAGTAAACTTAACCGAAGAAATAGCTTTAGAAGCAGCCTCATCGCACCCCGAGCCGATACCTTTTAATATTTTGGTTTCGATAACGTTTCCTTTTTCATCAACTAAAGCAGTTACAAAAACTTTTCCCTGAATACCTGCTTGCTTGGCAAGGTTAGGGTAAACTACATTTTTAGTAATTGCTTCTATACCGCCGACTGGCTCAGGCATTTTATCAGCAGTTAAATAAAATGATGAATCCGCAGGAAATATTTCATCAAAGAAACCGACAAGTTTACCGACATGCATCTGACAGTATGATTCACCTATAACAACAAATGATATTAACAATACTGTTAATACAAAAAAACTACTACTTGTTTTCATTTTTTACTCCGTTCTTTACATACTTGATTTTACAATAACACCCGGCAAACTATTGAACAGCATTTCGATAGTCTGCTTTTGATCCACTACCTGCCTGTGCATCGCTTCCACGGATTGACGGTAGCTGTTCACCTCCGAAAAGAGAAATAAGCTTAGAATAAGAAGTATTGCCGCTACCGAGTAAGCAGTAATAAAATGAAACTTATCTACGGGTTTCTCTACTACTTGCGTTTTATCTTCAAGTTTACTTAAGATTCTTGTATCAAGATAATCCGGGTATTCTTCCGTAAGAGTGCCTGCCGCTGTTTTAAGCAGATTCATCTCTTTAAAATAAATTCTTGCTTCTTCATTTTGGGAAAGATTTGTAAACAGTAGAATCTCTTTTTCTTTTTTCAATTCACCGTCAAAGTAGAGGTTTATCAATTCTTTAAAATCTTCAGTTTTCATAAATCACGCTCATCAGCTAATCAATTTGGATATGTTGTTAATCAATTTTTGTCTAACCTTAAAAAGCCGGCTTTTAACGAGCTTCTCTTCTATTTGAAGCAGTTCGCCTATCTCCCTATAAGAGAGGTTACCGTATTCTTTCATTACAAATACTTCTTTCTGTTCGTAAGGAAGATTTTCCAGTTCCGTTTTTAATATTGAAGCCAGTTCTTTCATTTCGTATTCAGTATCAACAAAACTATCCGACCCGGCATTGAAATTTTCCGTTTCATCATAATCGAATCTTTCCGGCTCACTCTTTTTATTCCTGTAATGTAGGAACACTTCATTCCTTGCTACTTTGAAAATCCATACAGGGAAGCTGTTTTCGCTTTTCAGCACCGGCAGGTTTTCATAAAACTTCATAAATACGGTTTGAGTAATATCCTCGGTCAGCATTACATCACCGGTCATTTTAAGTACATAGTTATATACTTTCTTTTTGAACCGGTTATAATTAATAGTGAACTTTACGCTTATTTCGTCCAATGTAAAATTTATCCTTTTAATAATAGATGTAATTTTTGGGTAAAAGTTGCCGGTAAAAGTAAATAAAATTGTTGGACTGTCATATAGGTCTATTGCTTTATTGTTTTATTGCTTTATTGCCGGGTGTTTTAGTGACAAGTGTTTTACAGCTTTTTTTATTTTGTAATTGAAAGGGTTGCTGCATTCTCCCTCTGCGTCTTAGCTACTTCGAAGAATCTCCGAAGGTTAACGACACCTTCAGACAAAACAGAAATCCCGGAGGAGCGAAATAAAAAACACCTTTTGTCATGGTTAAAACCGGCATTGATGGGGAGGGGTTACAAGTCCCGACAATAAATTGCCGGGTTAAAGGATGGGGTAAAATAAATAAAATCTAGTCTAAAAGTAATCCAATTAACACCTTGATTTATCTCGGTGCCATCAACTATAAGCAAAATGAATATAAACTGTTTCACCTGTCCCTTTGGGAACAGTTTATTTTGCTTAAGACAGTTGAAATTATTAATCCGTCCGCTTGGCGAAGCCATCTCCGAAGGATCTTGCAGACTTCGGAAAAGCAGACGGGAATTCAGAATTAATGATAATAAAAAATATTGCCGTCGGATTTATCCGACGGATAAGAGAGAACAAAAAGAATTAATGGCTTTTCCGAAGGAGTCAGCGAAGGTGTCCTGACCGTTGGACAGCCTCATTAATCGTTTAGCAAATGAGGGAAAAATAAAATCTATAGTCATGGTTAAAACCGGCATTGATGGGGATGGGTTACAAGTCCCGACAATAAATTGCCGGGTTAAAGGATGGAGTAAAAACATCAAAGTATCGTAGGGGCGGGATGCTCATAGAATAGAATCAATCTGCAAATCCCAAGCTTCAGCCGGAGTAAAATGGACAAAAGATATTGAAACCGGATAAATTGAAAGTCCATGCCGCTCCTACCGGAGCTGTGAATAATTATTATAATAAAAATACTATAAGCATATCACCCCTAACGGAGTTTGAGAAATGAAATGCATAAGTTTAAGCCCCATGGGGGCGGGATGCTCATAGAATAGAATCAATCTGCAAATCCCAAGCTTCAGCCGGAGTAAAATGGACAAAAGATATTGAAACCGGATAAATTGAAAGTCCATGCCGCTCCTACCGGAGCTGTGAATAATTATTATAATAAAAATACTATAAGCATATCACCCCTAACGGGGTTTGAAAAATGAAATGCATAGGTTTAAGCCCCATGGGGGCGGGATGCTTATAGAATAGAA
>DAIRET010000065.1:0-15010 GCA_036795455.1 Ignavibacteriaceae bacterium | reverse complement strand
TACCATTGTACCAACAGTATGGCTGCCATGCCCATCGCAATCTGAAGTTTGAGTTGGTGTAGTGCTACCGGGTTCCCACCATGCCTGACTTATAGGCACATTGTTTCCCGGTCTTCCTCTCCACTTATGAGCCAAAGCCGGGTGGTTAGGATAAACGCCTGTATCATGTCCCATGGCGATTCTACCCTGACCGGTTATACCCATACTCCACAGTTTATCTGCATTAATAATTTTCAATCCCGGTTCGACAGATTCTGTACCTTCGTTTAACTCTTTAGATTCTGTGGGTCTATCCAGTTCAAGAAGTGCATCCAGATCCATTTCAGCTATTTCGATACTGTTCATTAATTCATAAAACACAGATGGTCTAGCTTCAATCATGATCATATTTGCAATCCAGTACGACTGGTAACTAAAGACACTACGGTCTTCGGTTCTTGCTTCAAGAAAACTTTTTAAGTTACCCTGAGTGTTATTAGCTTTATCTTGTAAGGCTTTAATGACTGTATATGCCCTATACTCAAGTGTAGCTTTCTCGTCATATAATTGCTGATCGAGTCCGAGAATGTCTACCTGATCCCTAAGAAGGATCAAACCTCTGACATAATCGTTGTTTTCACTGTTAGCAAGAGCTGTTTGCAGCCTTGTGCTTACAAACACCTGGCTAAAAGATTCAACTGATAGAATCAATATAGCAAATGATAGTAAGAGTGCTTTTTTCAAATTATTACTCCTTTTGATGTTTGATTGATATTGAAATATTAAACTGACTTTGAGGTTAAAAAATACGATAATCAATAGGATAAATACAAGCAATTTTTTTGACATTTATTTTAAATTTCCCTTTCAAAATAGGAATGAATGTCTTAGATTTGAACTCAAATAATTATCCTTTAAGTCTATTCAGTGAAGTAGGAAAGGAAAGACCTGAATGAATACTGAAAACATATCGATCAACAAATCAAGGACCTCCAAAGCAGAAGGCTAAGGGGGATTTTTTTTATATGAAAGTAAAAGCTAAAATTATTGATGAAGTCGGGCTTAACCGCATAGTAACAAGGATTTCTCACGAGATTCTTGAAAAAAACAAAGGCTCAAAAAATCTTGTTCTTATGGGAATGAGAACGCGGGGTGAATTCCTTGCAAAACGAATTCACACCAAGCTGTCGGAAATAGAGAAAAATGAAATCCCTTTGGGAATTCTTGACGTTACTCTTTATAGAGATGATTTTAGGACAAGAATGAAACAGCCACAGGTATCTGTATCGAACATCACATTCGATATTACAGAAAAAGATGTGATCCTTGTGGATGACGTTCTTTATACCGGGCGGACTGTCCGTTCTGCCCTTTGTGCCTTAATGGATTTCGGTAGACCGGCTACAATTCAGTTATGCGTTCTATTAGACAGGGGACACCGTGAATTGCCGATTACTGCAGATTATGTCGGGAAAAACATTCCTACTTCAATTGACGAAGAAGTTAAAGTAAAAATGTCTGAAATTGACGGTGAAGATGCCGTCTACTTAGTTGAAGTTAATAACAATTAAAAGAAGAGAAAGAAATGTCATTATCTAGCAGACACTTATTAGGATTACAAAATGTTCCGAAAGAAGACTTACAACTAATCCTTGATACAGCTACTACATTTAAAGAGGTACTGGAAAGACCAATTAAAAAAGTCCCCACACTTCAAGGAAAAACTATTGTAAACTTATTTTATGAAAACTCAACGAGAACACGAATATCATTTGAATTGGCTGAAAAGCGGTTATCTGCCGACTCAATTAACTTCTCTGTTTCTACAAGCAGCGTAAAAAAAGGAGAAACTTTTAAGGACACAATCAGAAACATCGAAGCAATGAAAGTGGATATGATTGTGGTAAGACATGCTGCTGCGGGTGTTCCATATTTTTTAACTCAGATTTCCAATTCAAATGTTATAAATGCCGGCGACGGAACACATGAGCATCCCACACAAGGTTTGCTTGATATGTACTCCATCCGTGAAAAAATCGGGAAACTTGAAGGACTTCGTGTCTGTATAGTCGGCGACATTGCTCACAGCAGAGTGGCTTTATCCAATATTTACGGGTTGAAAACTATGGGAGCGGAAGTATCCGTCTGTGGACCGGCAACAATGATACCCCAAAGAATAGAAGAACTTGGAATTAAAGTTTATCACAATATCGATTCCGCTATTAGCGAAAACGATATATTGAATGTTCTCCGAATTCAACTTGAACGAAAAGCGAGAGAGTATTTTCCTTCAATCCGGGAATACACAAAGTACTTCGGGATTACACGGGAAAGGCTTGATAAAGCAGGAAAGAATACTTTAATTCTGCACCCGGGTCCAATTAATCGCGGAGTAGAAATCTCTTCGGAAGTAGCTGACGGAAATGATCAAATAATTCTACAACAAGTAACCAATGGAGTTGCAGTAAGAATGGCAGTACTTTATTTACTTGGAACTCAAAATTAAGGTGTAAGTATGAAAACCGTATTGAAAAATTTAGTGTTAATTAATCCGAAACAAAAACTGAACCGTAAAGCATCTTTAATAATTGAGGATGGCATAATTAAGAAAATCGGAAATCTATCCGGGGATGATTTAAAAAATGCAAATGTAATTGAATTCAATGAAGCTGTTTGTTCTCCCGGATTTTTCGATATGCACGTTCATTTAAGAGAACCTGGAAGAGAAGATAAAGAAACAATTAAGACCGGATGTAACGCTGCTGCTGCTGGCGGTTTTACGGGAGTAGCATGTATGCCGAATACACAACCTGCTATTGATTCTGCCGAGATTGTGCAGCTTATTAAAGATAAAGCTAAAGATCATCTTGTAGATGTATACCCCATCGGTGCAGTTACAGTTGAGCGAAAAGGAGAACTTCTCTCACCCATGGCTGAACTTTATGAAGCCGGGGTTGTTGGTTTCTCGGATGACGGTACGGCTGTAAAAACTGCGAGAATTTTGCGTACCGCTATTGAATATTCAAAAATGTTTAATCTTCCGATTATTGAACATTGCGAGGATGAAACGTTATCAAATGGTGCGATGAATGAAGGATTTAATTCAACTCAACTTGGTTTACCCCCGCTTCCTTCAGTTTCCGAAGATTTAATTGTCTCACGCGATATTTTGATGGCTGAATATCTAAAAGGAAAAATCCATATTGCCCATATTAGTACAAAGAATTCGGTTGAACTTGTCCGCAATGCTAAAGCAAAAGGAATTAAAATTACAGCAGAAGCTACCCCGCATCATTTTACATTAACTGATGATACTCTTAAAACTTATGATACGAATCTGAAAATGAGCCCGCCTCTTCGTTCGAATGAAGATCTACAAGCAATTTTAAACGGACTTGCAGATGGAACAATTGATTGTATTGCCAGCGATCACGCTCCGCATTCAATTGAAGAGAAAGAAGTCGAGTTCGAAGATGCCCCCAATGGAATTATCGGTCTCGAAACCCAGCTCGGATTAGCGTTATCAGAACTGTATCATAAAAAAGTTTTAACGCTTGAACAAATAATTGAAAAACTATCCATTAACCCCCGGGTGATTTTAAATCTTCCCGTACCTTCTATTGAAGTTGGAGAACCGGCTAATTTGACGATCTTTCATCCAAATGAAGTATGGACTGTGGATGTTTCTAAGTTCAAATCGAAATCTAAAAACACTCCTTTTAATAAGAGATTACTAAATGGTCGTCCGGTTGCTGTAATCAACAACAAAAAAATGTATTACAAGGATAAGTTTTCAGAGATATAATTCTTTAACAATCGCGGCACAAAGTGAATAGCTTTGCTGCCGCCGATAATTCAGCTTCCCGATTTTTTATTAAACACTATGTATATTTATTTAGACAACGGGTTTCGAAAAAGAATGGCAAAGAATATGTTAAAAATCCAACTTATTCTGCCTGCTTTCAATAAGAATCAAGGAATTATGAACGTTGACCTTTTAAATCACTATAAAACAAACACTTAATAGCTTTTATCCTCAAGTTTCTAAATTTTTAATTATTCACAAAAAAAGCAAATCAGAAGCTCAGATGATTTGTAGAACAGGAAATAAGTCTGGCATTCCGTTTGTAATATTTCAACAGAATTCGAAAGGAGTATGAAATGAAAAAGATATATTTAACTATTGTATTTGCATCGCTAATATTTTTTGGTTGTCATAAAGGAGACCCGGTTTACTATATGGATTACGATCCACCTGCAATTCCAAAGAATGTAGTCGTAATGAACGGTGATAACAGAGTCGATATTTTTTGGGATGATAACAGAGATAGTGATTTAGCCGGCTATAATGTCTATTACAGTTATAGTTATCATGGTGAATACACTAGAATTGGAAGTACAAAAAATAATTTCTTTGTTGACCTTGATGCAGTAAATGGAGATAAATACTATTACGCAGTAACTGCTTATGATTATAATAATAATGAAAGTGAACTAAGTTATGACGTTGTTTATGCAACACCAAGACCCGAAGGTTTTAACCAAAGTATATTTGATTATTTAAAATTCCCTAATACTTCAGGTTACTCATTTTCATCATACTCGGTAGTTCCTTTTGATGATCTGAATTGTGATTTCTTCTTTGAGAACTATAACGATACTTATTACCTTGATGTCTATGATGATACAGATATTCAGGATATGGGTGCTACAACTGATATTTATGATATTGAAGAAGCTCCCGAAAACGGCTGGTCTGCGACAAAAGATGTAATTGCAAAAGTAGGACATACATATGTTGTCTGGACATGGAACAATCACTTTGCCAAAATTAGAATTAGAAGTATTACACCGGAAAGAATAGTATTCGATTGGGCTTACCAGCTTGTAAAAGGTGAAAGGCAATTGAAAAACGGAAGACTTCTGGAAACACGAACCGGTTTATCAAGGGATTTTTCACGGTAAAAAACAAATCAATCCCTTCTCCACCAAAAGCATAACCAATTACGGTTATGCTTTTGTTTTCTGTAGCAGGGTTTAGTTTTCGATTTAATTTTAATTAAATTTGCACCATGATAATGAAAATAAATTGCATAATGCGGAAATCTGAACAAATTGTAATTATAATTCTGATTGCCCTCTTTTCTGTAGGTTTTACATCACATTCTGTACTTGAGAAATCGAAGGATAAAAAACTTGAAGTTGTGTTTTCGGAAATTGAAAAAGGGTTTTCAGGAGGAAATGTTTCAACTTTCTCTCAATATCTTTCTTCTCAAAACTATCTAAGTTTGAGTAACGGTGTGAGGGGTTATTACAGTGCAAACCAGTCGTTTTACATTTTGCAGGAATATTTTAAATTGCACCGTCCCATTTCATTTAGATTTTCTTCCAAAAGTGAAGGAAAGAATCCTTATGCTACAGGTTTCCTCACATACGAATTAAGAGGACGGCGTGAAAACGCACAGGTTTTTATTGCCCTTGAATCTTCAGGCGGTTCATGGAAAATTTCTCAAATAACAATCAGGTAATGGTAAAAAAAATACTTAGCAAATATTTCGGTAATAAAAAGTATTTTATACT
The DNA here is from genome assembly GCA_036795455.1 of Ignavibacteriaceae bacterium. Taxonomy (GTDB): domain Bacteria; phylum Bacteroidota; class Ignavibacteria; order Ignavibacteriales; family Ignavibacteriaceae; genus DAIRET01. Next base: position 9,451 of record DAIRET010000065.1, on the reverse strand, counting down.
CCTCTCTTCATTAATTATATTAATTATTCTTCTCGGTTTCTTAACACCCATGATTGTTGAAACAAGTAAAAACTCATGGGAAACGACACTTGATCGGAAAATCAAATCTATTCAACAACATGCAGAAGTACTATTCAAAAATAAACAGGATGAACTGATAAATTCTTTCACTGTCTGTAAAAACAGGATTAAAGCACAGGTAACCTTGTTCGAGATTTTTGAAGTACTTAATTCGGAAGAGTACAGCGCTTATAACATAAGCCTTTTCGATACTAAAGGTAACCTTCTTGCATGGAACCATGAACCTATATTCAACAGTTTGCAAGCGGGTATCCGTGGGGGAGAAACTAATTTTCTAAGCACGGACTTAAAAACCTTTTTGGTTTTTTCCGATACATTATCAGCCGACAGTATTAATTACATCCTCATTTTCGGAAACCAGTTTGAAAAGTATTATTCCTTGAAAAATGAAGATGTGAACAAAGAAAGTTTCACCCGCTCGCTCGAAAACAGGTTTGAGACATCTTTTAATACCAACTATTATTCAGGGAATAAAGATTCCAAGGACGGACGGTTTTCTTCATTTTACTTATTAAACAATAATAAAAACAGGATTGCAACCGTTACTTTTTCTAAACCGACACTGAGTACTGCATTAACCTCGTTAAGAGAAAACATTTCCAACTTCCAGGCAGTATTAATAATTCTTGCATTACTTACACTCGGTTTATCAATAAAAGCAGATGTAAAGCAAATAAACTCAAGACTAATTAAGTTTATTATTAATGCCGTATTCCTTTTGGTTATAAGATGGCTCCTCTTTTTCTTTTCGGTACCGGCAATATTTATGCAGGGAGAATTAACAAATCCCGCATATTTTGCATCTGCATTCGGATATGGAATTGTAAAATCCCCACTTGAATTTCTGATTACGGCAGTTTTCTTTTTTTCAATTGCATTGATTGGTTTCTACGATTTTAACAGGTATTACCATAAAGAGTTTAACATAAGGTTTTCTAAAGGAAAGCTTTTTTTCTGGCTGGCTGTACCGCTTGTTATTGTATTTAGTCTTTTTATTATCCGTGGATTTGCGGCTTCCGTTAAGAGTATAATTTTCGACTCAACACTTAGATATTTTAACGAAACCGATATAATCCCTGCTTTCCCGCATATTGTGATGAATCTTGCTATAATGATTGCCGGGATAGGAATTTTTATCGTTATTCTATCAATCATTCAATCGGGTTTTCTTTTTATAAAGTTTGAGACTAACAATCAGAAGAAAAAATACTTTTACTCATTAGCTTGTATTTCTCTTGTCTCCGGTTTAATATTTTTATTGATTCAAAATGAACCATTAATCGGTTTCTCCCTGCTCGGGGTTACGCTGCTTGCAATATTCTTTTTAGCATATAGGTTAATATTTCAAACATCGGGAGTTAATCTTTCCAACTATTTACTTATCGCAATAGCTGTATCAATAGTTACCGTCTCATACCTGAACCACTTCAACACTGAATTAGAAAAAGAGTCGCTTAAGACAGCAGCTTTGGAAATAAACCGTCCCAATGAAAACCTTCTGAACTTTTTAATCAATGAAACGTTGATACAGGCGTATCAATCGGAACGCGTAATTGAGGGATTAAAAAACACCTCGAGTAATTTTGATGCTCTTGCATTTATAATCTGGTCGCAAAGCGGAATGAAGAATGAACCCGGTTTATCTTCCGTTTCAATATTAAATAAGAGTAGGAAAATAGTTGGGAGCTATTCCAACGGTATTGACATTAAAGAACGGGTTCCACAGTTTCTTCAAGTTTATCCTGCTAAAGAGTTAAAAGTATTCGATTTAAGCAGCGAAGACAATCCGAATAGAAAGGTATTTTCAGGAATCATCCCGATTTCCGAAAATAATAATGTTATCGGGTATATCTCGGCAACCGTAATTCTTGATGGTTTTTCTTTTCTAAATAACAGGCAACCTGCGGCAAGTTTATTCAATGGAAGTTTCAACCAGAATAAAAACTTAAACATTGCCAACCTAAATATTTTTTCATTCCTAAACGACACGCTGCTCGCTTCCTTCGGTAATCTGTATCCAGCTAAAAATCATGTAGAAAAAATAACCAATGCTCAATTCAACGAGTTTAATGAAGCATGGTTAAACTTCGACTTCAATAATGAGAATTACCTTGTCTACGCATTAAAAAGCGATACCGAGTTAGGAATAAGGACTACAGCAGTCTGTTTGAAGGATAAAGAAATTGAATGGAGCCTGTTCAATTTTTTCAAATTGTTTTTTCTGCATACTTTGTTCCTGTTGCTTTTCTTTATAATCGTATTAGTTTATAGGTACGTGCGGTTCAAAGATATTCAGTATACTTTTAGGACACAACTGCTTGCTGCTTTTTTGATAATTTCTATACTACCGATAATTTCTCTTGCGGTTTATAATAGACAAAACGTTTCTCTTAAAAGCGATAACTTGATTAAATCAACTTTATCCGACAGAATACAACTGTTAGAGACACACATAAAAAGGCAAAAACAAAATAACCCGGACAGACAGTTTTTAACAGCTTCTGAAAAAGCAGCAAAGGAACTTGATCTGACTTTCTTTGCATATGATTCTACTTCATTGGTATTCTTTTCTACTACCGACCTTGTTAATGCTGGTATAATACCATCAACTTTAAATGCAGTTGTGCATATGCGAATGAATTTTCAGGGAGTAAACGAAGATTACTTTCCAATGGAAATAGATAACTTGAAGTACCATACATTCTTTAAAAAAGTAAAAGTCGATAATAAAGAATACATACTTTCAGCAAATGATCTATTCTATAAAGTTATTAATCCGTTTTCATCGGTTGATGTAGATGTATTTTTATTCGGTACATACTCTGTTGCAATTCTTTTGATCATACTTTCAAGTACCTTGCTATCAGGGAAAATATCTTCTCCTATTCGCAGATTGACAAGAGCAACTAAATCGGTAGCACACGGGGACTTGAATATCCAGCTTGACGAAAATGAGAGAGGTGAGATAAAAGAACTTATCAACGGCTTCAACTACATGACTAAAGAGTTGAAGAAAAACCAGGAAGATTTATCGGAACTTGAAAGAGAAAATGCTTGGCGTGAGATGGCAAAACAGGTTGCCCACGAAATTAAAAACCCTTTAACGCCGATGAAATTGACAATCCAGCAGTTGATTGCTTCATACAAGGATGGCAGTAAGAATTTTGAAAAAGTATTTGAAAAAGTCTCTTCTACTTTATTAAATCAAATTGAATCTTTAAGCCAGATAGCATCGGAGTTTTCCCGTTTTGCACGAATGCCTAATCCCAATCTATCCAACATCGATCTTCTACCGGTTTTAAGTGAAGTAAAATATCTCTTTAATGAAGAACATGTAAAAATTGAAATTCAATCGGATGTTGAGAAAGCGGTAATAGAAGCGGATCATTCTCATTTAAGAAGGACAATAATTAATCTTGTAAGGAATTCAATTCAAGCCGGCAGCAGCTTTATTTTATTCAGGTTGGTAGATGAAAATTGCTACTCCCTTATAGTTTCAGATAACGGGAAAGGGATTGAACCTGTCAATATAGATAAGTTGTTCGAAAAAGGTTTTTCAACAAAAGATACCGGAATGGGAATCGGGTTAAAACTATCTAAAAGATTTATTGAAAGCATCGGCGGAAAAATTTCATTAAAAGAAACCTCCGATAAAGGTACTTCATTTGAAATCCAATTCCCAAAAGTTTCAACTTGAAAGTTATGAGTATACTAACCCCGCACCAGGAAAAAGCATTAAACACCAAAGCACACCTTTCATTAACTGCCAATGCAGGTTCGGGAAAAACTTTTGTTCTTGTAAAAAGATACCTTGAAATAGCATTATCATTAAACATCCCTTTGAAAGAGATTGCTGCCATTACTTTCACTGAAAAAGCAGCAAGCGAATTATATAAAAAAATTGCCGACTCAATTGATTCTGAATACAATACTACAAACGATAAAACAACAAAGAAGAAACTTGAAAACCTCCGCAGACAGTTGATTTCTGCTAACATTTCTACGATTCATTCATTTTGTATAAATATTCTGCGTGAGTTCCCGGTTGAAGCCGACATTGATGTAAACTTCTCCCCTATTGACGAAACGTATTCTTCAGAATTGATTGAATTATCTGTTGACGAAACTATTAAAAAACTGTTGAAAGATAATTCAACAAGCGAACAAACAAAATCGTTAATCAGGGTACTCGGCTCATACTCAGGGCTTTCTTCCGTGTTGACTTCACTACTTAAGAATAGAAAAAACGTGTTGGAAGTTAGAGACAAAATCTATTCAAAATCCGATGACGAAATTACCGGGTATCTGGAATATAAATTTACCTCGCTTGCTGAAAGAATCATCCAGCCTGTAATGGAAAAATTTGTTGAAGCAGTAAAAGTTGTGAACGAAGAAGCATTCAACCGGAGTTCTGATTTTGCCTCTGAAATTAAACATAAACTCCCCGGATTGAACACCGGTAATATAAAAGAGTATCTAACAAAAGTTGCTGAGATAGCTCCATTGATATTAACCGGGAAAGGTGAAGTCCGGAAACAAAAATACCTGCCCGGCTCAATATACGGTGATTACCCGGATGAAATTGTGACGATTCAAGATTTTTTCAAAACAGTTCAGTACCTGGAAACAAGCGACAACGATCAACAAATTAATACCCGCCTTGTAAAGTTCGGAAGGGATTTGCTCGATCTTTTTTCGGAAGTTCTTTCTCTATATTCGAAAAAGAAAAAAGAAAACAGCAGCCTTGATTTTGAAGATATACTGCTTTACGTCGTAAAAATCCTCTCAAATGAAGAGGTGCGGAATTCGCTTTCGGAAAAATTTAAGTTCATTATGGTTGATGAATACCAGGATACGAATGAAGTTCAATATCAAATATTCTTACCGATACTCGACTACTTGAACAAGAACAACCTTTTCGTTGTCGGCGATGAAAAACAGAGTATCTATATGTTCAGGGATGCCGAACTTGAAGTTTTTAATAGGACAAAAAACGATATTGCTGAAAAGTCCGGGAAGAATTTTTTACTTACTTTGCCGGATAGTTTTCGAATGAGCCCGGCTATTTGTGCATTTACTAATTTTTTATTCGCAAAGCTTTTTTCAAATCCGGACCCGTTATATAACGAAGTTGAATACTCTCCTATTGTGTGTGCTAAGACTGAAGAACTTGATGGAAAAATTGAATTAATTTTAATTCCCGAAGAGAGTGATGCTGACAACGAGTATGAACCCGAATCAAAACTGGTAGCTAAAAGAATCATACAATTAGTAAATGACGAAACAGCGAAATTAAAAATATCCTGGAAAGATGTAGCTATTCTTTGCAGAAAGAGAAAGTCGTTTGCACAACTGGAAAAAGAATTTACTTTCTCCCAAATTCCCTTTTCGGTAATTGGAGGAAAAGGATTTTACCAGAGGCAATTGGTTTTTGATGTTTATAGTTATTTCTCTTTTTTGCTTAACAAAGAAGACGACACGGCGCTAATAGCCATTCTTCGTTCCCCGTTTTTCTCTCTTTCAGATTCGATGCTGTATGAAATTTCGCTGGAGGATGGTCCATACTTTTACTTCAAATTGAAAAAGTATGCTGAAACAAATCCATTAATTAAAAAAGTATATGATCAACTATCGGAAAATCTTGCGCTGGCTAATACATATGGAATAATCAATCTCCTACGGAAGATAACAACCGAATCCGGTTACATTTCTGTCTACTCGGCACGTCAAAATGGTGAACAGGAATTTGCCAACTATCAAAAACTTGTGAATCTTTCCGCGACATTCATCGGTAACGGTTATAAAAACCTTTACGATTATGTGAACTTCCTTAAAGACGCTATTGAAAAGATTGAGGGAGAAGGACAACCCGTTCCGCTGGATGATAAAGACAGTGTAAAAATAATGACTATCCACCAGGCAAAGGGACTTGAATTCAAAGCTGTCTTTCTCTTTAACTGTCATGAAAAAGAACTTTCTCCCAAATTAAAATCGAAGGAAATAATAGTCAATAAAGAGTTCGGAATATTAACAAAACTTCCTCCCGGCGAAGACTACTTTGAAGAATATATTGCCCCGCCGATTGTTAAACTTAACGACTTTATTTCACTGAAGAAAAACAGTGCCGAGTTAAAGCGAATGTTCTATGTTGCAGTAACAAGAGCAAAGAACTACCTCTTTATCTCCGGTAAAGTAAGTACCAAATCTGAGCCTTCCGGGAATTCATTCATTGAGCTGTTACGCAGCGGATTGAATTTCAACCCGGAAGCTGAATCATTTGAAATTAATACTACATTAAAATTTTTAAAGAAAAATGAGGACGCGTATTTTAATACCGAGGAGAACATCAATCTGAATATCCCGGTAGTTAAAGAAATCCCGGCTCTACAGGTTAATTTAGCTGAGACAAACGAATTAAACCAAGATTACTTATTTAATTTACAGCGTATCGGTTCAATGCAATCCGGCGAAATAATTTCAGCAACAAAAGTATCGATGTTTAATCAATGCCCTTTCAAATACAAACTAACCTATGAACTCGGTTTTAGCTCGCTATTTGAAAAAATGAAACGATGGGAGCAGAAGGAAGCAGTTAAACATTCCCAAAAACAATTTGAATTCACATTAAAGGAAGACTTGCAACAAGAGGATACAGACAGCCCCGATTCCAGCTTTTTCATTAAAGATTATGCAAGCATTAAAGGAAGAATTGTACATTCAGCCCTCGAAAAAAATGTTAAACCGGAAGAATTGAAAAGTTTCGTTTCTAATAGTTTAAGTAATGAATTCGACAACCTTGAAAAACAAAAGTTAAGCATCACTGAAATTGAAAGTGAAATCCTCAATTCTCTGGTTGCTTTTTATAATTCCGAACCTTTTACAGAGTTGAACTCATTTCCAAATTATAAGAATGAATTTGAGGCTTATCTTTTTTGCAGGGATTATTACCTGTATGGAATAATCGACAAGCTAATCCTTTACGAAAATAATGCGATTATTATCGACTACAAAACAGACAATATTCCGGAAGATAAAATTGAAGAGAGATGGAACAATTATTTTTACCAGTTAATGTTCTACGCTTTGATAATATGCGAACTTTATCCATCAATTGAAAAAGTAGAGTTACGGCTGATATTCATTTCCCACCCGGATAAAAAATTGAGTAAAATTCTTGTAAAATCCGATGTGGTTAAGTTTAAACCTATTGTTCAGGGAATAGTTGATGATATACGAGCAGGAAAATTCAAAAAGAATTTAGAGCATTGTAAAAGCTGTATTTTTTCTACTCAAAACAACCGGTGTATAGCCTGAAAAATAGGATTCTTTTACTGCTTTTACACTATTAAGGCTTTTTAGATTATCAAATCATGCTTATCTTTGCAAAAATTTTCTAAAAATATTAGCGGAGACGTTGTGAAAAAATTCCTATTATTATTACCGCTTCTCTATTTCGCCGGATGTGGTCCGGCTTTGAAAGTGTATTACGATACACCTACCGAATTCGATGACGAGACAGCATTAACAAATTATATTGACGGATGTAAACCGCAATTATCGGGATTAAAAGTATTCCTTGACCCGGGACACGGAGGCGAGGATAGAAAAAATAAGGGTCCAAAGGGCATTGCTATTGAAGCCGACGTAAATTTACAAGTTTCTTTGTACCTCAAAGAGTTCTTGCAGAAAGCTGGTGCTACTGTTTTTTTGTCAAGAGAAAAAGATGAAACAGTTGCGCTGAAAGATCGTTCTAAAATGGCTAACGAAAGCGGAGCAGATATTTTTATCAGTGTTCATCATAATGCACCGGGTAAAGCGGGAGACAATAGAACAAATTATACTTCTACTTACTACCACGCAAAGGAAACCGATTTTGAATATGAACCGATGGAAAGAGACCTTGCACGTTTTGTTCAAAGAGACCTTGCATATGCAATGAGGAACAGTGGCGGAGCTGGCTCCTTTGACGGCACTTACTCCGATTACTGGATTTATCCCGGCAGCGGTTTTTCCGTTTTAAGATTAACTACTATCCCTTCTATTCTGCTTGAATGCGGTTTTCATACACACCACTGGGAAGAAGACAGGCTTGCAATTGAAGAATTTAATAAGATTCAAGCATGGGGAATATTCAAAGGGTTATGCCGCTACTATAAAGCAGGCGTTCCTAAAATCTTGTTCAAACAAGCGATTACAAAAGATAACGGCAGTAAAACTTTTTCTTTTGTAATTGATGATAAAAACGGGATTAACGAGAATTCAGTTCGCGTGTTTATTGACTCGGTTGAAACAAAGGAGTTCGGTTTTAACAAACTGGCTTCAACTGTTGAAGTTGAATTAAAAAAACCGGGGAACGATTCTTCTGTTATAAGAATAATAGCTGCAAATGTAAATGGTAACCACGCTTATCCGTTTCATTTTGAAGCTAAGTTAAATAACTAATAAACTAATTCCACGGAGATATAATGCTCAATTATGTATGGTTAGGATTAATATTTCTCGGGCTGGCAGCGGCGTTATCTTCCGATGTCCTTGATAAAACTACCAATAGGTATCAAACCGGGAATGAAATCCGTGTTTCGGTTCTTTTTAGCGAACAACCTGATCTGCAAAAAGAAAAAACATATGACGTTGTTGTTAAAGTTCAGAAAGATAAATTCTTTAAGTTTTATAGTGAAAATGTTGACAACGACGTTGAATTCAAATCTAAAGTTACATTAAAGAAAAATGACTCTTCTTCGCCGGTTTACTTTACAGTAAGTAAAGATGCTCCGCAAATCTGGCAGAAAATGGCTAAGGTTAATGGAAAAGAGGAAGATTTAACCGGTGAATTAAAAATCATCAAAATAAATGAAGATAATACTGCCGAAGCAGGACTTCTTATGGAAGAAATCTCTTTTGTTAAATTGAAAGACGTTACCAATTCGGCTCTTGAATATGCTGAAACAGCAGTTACTATTGCTCTCGGTTTAATCGGTATTATGGCTTTGTGGCTTGGAGTAATGAAGATTGCTGAAGAAGCCGGTTTAATTCAGATTATTGCAAGAGCATTAAAACCAATTACTAAATTTCTATTTCCCGAAGTTCCTTCAGACCACCCGGCTATGGGTTCGATGATTATGAATATCTCGGCTAATTTCCTCGGACTTGGTAATGCTGCTACTCCTTTCGGATTAAAAGCAATGGAAGAGTTGGATAAACTTAACCCGGAGAAAGGAACCGCTACAAATGCAATGTGTACGTTTCTTGCAATTAATACTGCTGGAATGACACTGATTCCCGCTACTGCAATTGCTGTAAGAGCAGCCGCAGGCAGTTCCGAGTCGGCTGCTCTTACAGCAATTGCAGTAGCGGGAATCAGTGTCATTCC
>DAIRET010000262.1:0-3019 GCA_036795455.1 Ignavibacteriaceae bacterium | reverse complement strand
CTTTAGTCCCATTCAAAAGAATGCGGCTTTCAAAGAATTCTTTGAAGAAGCCAATGATTCTTTATTCTGTTTTATTAATCCGTTCGCTTGGCGAAGCCATCCTTCGGAGAAGCGAACGGGAATATAGAGAGAATGATAAAAAAAATTGCCGTCGGATTTAGCAAAGGACTTAGTACAAAATAAGATTGCCGTCAGCTTTAGCTGACGGAATAAAAAGAAGAACAGACCACAGTCAATGGACTTTAGTCCCATTCAAAAGAATGCGGCTTTCAAAGAATTCTTTGAAGAAGCCAATGATTCTTTATTCTGTTTTATTAATCCGTTCGCTTGGCAGAGCCATTCTTCGAAAAAGCGAACGGGAATATAGAGAGACTGACAAAATAATATTGCCGTCAGCTTTAGCTGACGGATAAGAGAGAACAAAAAATATAAAGGCTTTTCCGAAGGAGTCAGCGAAGGTGTCTTGACCGTTGGACAGCCACATAAAAAGAATGTGGTTTTCAAAGAATTCTTCGAAGAAGCCGGAAGTTAAGTTTGAACAATTAATCCATCCGCTTGGCGAAGCCATCTCCGAAGGATCTTGCAGACTTCGGATAAAACTTTCTGGACAGCCCTTAATCATTAATACTTTTTGATCTTCTTTTTTCATTAGATCAGATGACATCAAATTGGTTTTAATTTTAATGCTACTAATTGCGGTTAGTTTTTATCCCGGATTAGTTCTTATCAGCATGAATGAATTCTTTCCTGCCGGGATTAATTATCTTTTCAACTTCCTCTGTGAAATCGATTAGAAACGATAGAAGCGTTTCAGGTGTTTCAAAGTTGTTTTGAATAACAAGCTTCATTATATCTTTCTGCTGATTAAACTTTACAGTCTCTTTGTGTTCTTCCATAATATACTTTAACAATACAGAAAACTTATACTTGTAGTAATCTTCATTCGCGGCTTTAGGCAGAATAATAATAATATTCTTCCTCTGGATTATAACCCTCTGGAACAATGCGAATGATGAGAAATACTTTAATGCAGCCGCTGATAACAGCCTCGTTACCAATACCGGCAAAGGACCGAACCTGTCAATCATCTCTTCTTTGATATCTTCAAGGTCTTTAATCGTTTTTATCGAATACAAAGTTGAATAAAACCCCAGCCTGTCGGCTTGATCCGGCATGTAAGCAGAAGGTATCCCGATTTCAAAATATGTGTCGATAGTCGGGTCGGTTTTCATTTGAGCTGGAGCAATATCTTTGAATAAATCTTTGAACTCATCCATTTTTAACTCTTCAACCGCTTCGTTAATCAATTTAATATAAAGATCGAACCCGACGTCGTTTATAAAACCGCTCTGCTCCGTACCGAGTAAATTACCGGCTCCTCTTATCTCAAGATCCCGCATTGAAAGATTAAATCCCGCACCAAGTTCGGTGTATTCTTCAATTGCCTGCAGCCTCTTCAAAGTTTTTTTATTCAGAGCATTTAAAGACGGAACAAGGAAATAAGCATAAGCCTGTCTATCGGAACGCCCGACTCTCCCCCTTAGTTGATGAAGTTCTGCCAGCCCGAACCTGTCCGCACGGTTGATGATAATTGTATTTACATTCGGAATATCAAGCCCGGATTCGATAATTTTTGTCGAGATAAGCACGTCAAATTTTCTATTCAGAAAATCATGAAACACTTTTTCAAGCGAAGAGGCTTTCATCTGCCCGTGAGCAATTGCGAATTTCAATTCCGGCATATACTTGTGCAAGTAGCCTGCAAATTTATCTATAGAGTGAACCCTGTCATGTACAATATAAACCTGCCCGTTCCTATTCAGTTCCGAGTTTACCCATTGCTTAATTTTATTAACATCAAAAATTTCAATCTTTGTGTAGATCGGCTGCCGGTTTGAAGGGGCAGTTGCAATAATGGATAAATCTCTTGCCCCGAGCAATGATAAGTTTAATGTGCGGGGTATTGGAGTAGCAGTTAGCGTAAGTGTATCAACATTATGTTTTATTCCTCTAAGTTTTTCTTTCGCCATTACACCGAAGCGGTGTTCTTCATCTATTATCAACAATCCTATATCTTTGAATTGCACATCTTTGGAAAGCAGCCTATGTGTGCCGACAATGACATCAATGTTACCGGCTGAAAGTTGTTTGACAATCTCTGCCTGGTTGGTTTTTGATTGGAAGCGTGATAATACGGACACTTTAACCGGGAACTGCCTTAAGCGATCGGAAAAAGTATTGAAATGCTGTTCTGCAAGAATTGTAGTCGGTACTAATACGGCAACCTGTTTCCCTTCTTGAATTACTTTAAAAGCAGCTCTTACAGCCACTTCGGTTTTTCCAAATCCGACATCACCGCAAACAAGTCTATCCATCGGGTTGGCAGCTTCAAGGTCTGATTTTACTTCCTCCGATGCACGCGCCTGGTCGGGAGTATCTTCATAAATAAAAGAGGCTTCAAGTTCTCTCTGCCAAACCGAATCTTCACCAAACGCAAAACCGGGCGTTGATTTACGTTTTGCATACAGTTGAATTAACTCCCTTGCAGCTTCTTTAATTTTTCTTTTTGTTTTCTTCTTTGTGTTTGCCCAGTCTTTTGTTCCAAGTGTTGAAAGCTGCGGCACAAGTCCGTCTTTTGCCGAATACCTTTTTACAAGATGAAGATAATTAAGATTTACATAAACTACGTCTCCATCGCTGTAAAGCAGTTTCATTGATTCCTGTTCAACATCTCCGATCTTAATCGCTTCAAGCCCGGCGTACTTCCCTATTCCGAATTCTTCATGCACAACATAATCACCAAGTGATATTGACGAGAACTCTTTTGTGCGTGATCTTTTAGCTTTTTTTACAGTTGGAATTTTTGTCCTGAACGGTTTATTAAAAACCTGGTAATCACTGAGCAAGAGTAGTTTATCACTCTTGCTGATGAAACCTTCACGCACAGGAAATGTAATTACCTTTAGCTGTCCGCTGTCCATTAATTGCTGAAGTTCTTCATTATAATTCGATAAAAGAT
>DAIRET010000064.1:0-15071 GCA_036795455.1 Ignavibacteriaceae bacterium | reverse complement strand
GAAAAGGGTGAAATAGTTCAACCTATTAACGAAATGAATATCTCCGGGAATGCGCTTGAGTTATGGGATAAACTTGTGGAAGTTGGAAACGACCCATATCCTTATTCTTCTTACCGAATACCCTCATTGTTGTTTGAAGGAGCCAACTTCAGCGGTATTTAATTTCAATTCTTTTATGTTTGTTATACGGGAAGGGATATATATTTCCTTCCCGTTTTTGTTTTAAACTTACTTATGGATAAAGAAACTTCATGCATTAGAGATATTTGGATTGAAATAGTGAATTGTATAAAATGGAAAAGCCTCGAAACAAAATGTTCCGAGGCTTTTATTGTGGGCCCGGAAGGACTTGAACCTCCGACCCGCTGATTATGAGTCAGCTGCTCTAACCAACTGAGCTACAGGCCCCCACAAATTTGGGATACAAAAATAGCATTTAATCCCGCTTCTTGCAAGAATTTTTAATATTTTTTGTATTACTGCTGTAAATACTCTTTTTGCTTTTTATTAACTGGTTTAATCAGCAATGGATTAATTACTTAAGGTTCCGCCTGTTTTATAATAAAGAGTTGAGTTTTTCCTTATCTACTATAGAAAATTGAAAATCTTCCAGTTCATACTTACCGATAAATTCATCAATCAAGTAATCTCTTACAACAATAATTGCATTTGGCGCCGTTCCCTCTTTTACTTTTTGAATAAGCATAGAAACCGAATTAAAGAATCCGTTACCATCTAGTTCAATATGACCGAATTCATCCACAATCAGCCAATTAATACCGGCATTAATCCCCGCTTCTATTCTTTGATTCCCCCAATCAAAAGCTGCCTTATCAAATTTATATTTTCCGATGGATACCGTATCACTGGAATCCTCAGTTTTACTAACTTCAAACAGCCTTATGTCTTTAGATTTAATGTCGAGTAGAATTCTCTTTCTATTCACAAGCGGGGAAAGGACACCAGCGGAATCATCTCTGTTCTTAAGCCATTCAGCAAGTGCGGTTGTTTTACCGGAATGTATTTTACCTGTTAAGATATATAGTTTATTCACTCCATTCTCCTGCATTATAAAACAAAAGCATTGTAATTGAATTTGCCAAAAAACTCCAGAATGATTTAACATTTCTTAGTGGGACAGCTTTTCTCCAATTATAAATTACAATATTTTTAAAAGCCGGAAATAGATCAAGAATAACTGCAATTTCTTTTGCGTATTTTGATTCCTTCTTCTTCAGTAGCTTACCGAGTAGATTTGTAACAAGCGGAGAAATAATGAATAACCAAACAATGAGAACTATCAACGAACGTAAAACTATCATAAAAACCATTGATTCAAGCCCGGTAAATTCATTCGGAGATAAATATGAGTATGCCACCATCGAAACAAAAAGGAGGACAACAAAAAGATTAACCGGTTTTTTATACCATTTTTTCTTTTTAGCTTTTTTGTTATTTAAATGGGTTGAAAAATCTTCAGCTACATAAGATTTAATAATCCCGGATTTCTCAATCAATTTTTTCGGCAGAGTACCTGCAATTAATCCCGCTAACACACCGGCGAATAAATGAAAAAAGAAATAAACTCCAATTAAAATGAAACTGATGCTTAGTTCATCATTTACAAAACCGAAATAATTTTTACTTATCGAATTGAAGAATACATCAATAGCTTCCCAGAACTGCATTCCGAAAACTATTGTTACGGTAAGCACTTTTTGAAATGATGAAAGCAGAAGCACGGTAACCGCCAAAACAAATGCCGATATTTTAAATCCTTTTCTTGTAAAGAAAAAAAACTCACCTAAAAGCCCCTGCAATAGAACAGCCATATGTGCATTAACAGGTGTGTGCGGACTAACACTCGCTTTAATAATAATTACAAGTAAAGTTGATTTGATTATTGCTCCCCTTGTTTCGGAAAAATAAGCAATCAACGAAATGAATACTACTGCGGCACTGCTTAAAACAAGCCCGTTAAATGGAAATTTGAAGGCATGAAGAACGCCTCCCAATGCAGCTTCACTAAAAGCCCATATTGCTGTTATCCTGAAAATTAAATCTTTACTATTCGGCAAGGTTTCTGTATACTATTTTCGATCTGAATTTTAATGAGCATCCAACCAGTTATCGCCAATACCCGTGTCAACAACTACCGGAACGTTAAGTGGTAATGCTTTTTCCATTAACTCTATTACAATCGGACGCACATCATCCAATTCTGGTTTGTAAACGTCGAATAAAAGTTCGTCGTGTACCTGTAATACCATTTTCGATTTTAGTTTTCTTTTATTCAACTCGTAAAATATTTTGTTCATCGCTATTTTTATCATATCGGCGGCAGTACCTTGAATCGGCATGTTTATAGCAGCTCGTTCTTCAAATTGTCTTACAGCAAAAGCATTACTGTTTAGATTACGCATATATCTCCTCCTCCCGGTTAAAGTTTCTGCGTAACCTTTTTCGCGTGCATTTTGAATTGAGTTTTCCATGTAAGCTTTTACTTTAGTAAAAGTTTTGAAATATGTATCAATTATTTCTTTTGCTGCATATTGTTCGATTCCCAAACGCGTTTTCAATCCGAAAGCACCGATTCCGTAAAGGATTCCGAAATTAACTTCTTTCGCTTTTCTTCTCATGTCAGGTGTAACATCTTTCGGTTTCACACCAAATACGAGTGCGGCAGTACTTCTATGAATATCTTCGCCTTTATTAAATGCAGCCAGCAACCCTTCATCCATGCAAATACTTGCCATTATACGCAATTCAATCTGGCTATAGTCTGCGCTCAGTATAAGATAATCATTATTACGTGCAACGAACGCTTTTCTTATCTCTTTTCCCAAATCAGTTCTTATAGGAATATTCTGGAGATTCGGTTCGTTGCTTGATAATCTGCCTGTAGATGCAACAGTTTGATTAAAGGATGTATGCACTCTTCCCGTGGAAGGAACAATCAAATTCGGCAAAGCATCTGCATAAGTTGATTTAAGTTTTGATACTGTGCGATAACCGATGATGTATTCGATTATTTCATGGTCGCCACGCAAGGATTCCAAAGCCTGGGCATCCGTTGAATACCCGGTTTTAGTTTTCTTACTGGTTTTCAACTTCAATTTTTCATAAAGGATTTTTTGTAGCTGCTGCGGTGAATTGATATTGAATTGCTCGCCTGCAATTTGATAAATGTTTTTTGTAAAATCATCCATCAAAACTTGAAGGTCGCGGCTTGTTTGTCCGAGTATCTGCTTATCAATCCTTATCCCCGTTCTTTCCATATCCTCAAGAACTTCCACAAGCGGAAACTCAATTTCGTATGCGAGTCTCTCCTGTTTGTTCTTTTCTATTTCCGGTTTAAGCGTATTAAATAAACGAAGCGTAATATCGGCATCTTCACAAGAATACTCCGAAAGTTTTTGAAGTTCGACATCAAAAATTCTTTCAGGTTGTTTTTTTGTACCAATCAAATCGGAAAGAGGAATCGGTTTGTAATTCAAATATTTTTGAGCCAGTTCATCCATACCGTGTTTCTGATCGGGGTCAATTACATAGCTTGCAATCATAGTATCGAAGTAAAAACCTTTTACATTGATACCGCACGATTTCATTACTGCAATATCGTATTTACCGTTTTGACAAATCTTTTTAATATTTTCATTCTCAAAAACCGGTTTGAAAAAATGCTTGAACCGATCAACCGGAATTCTATCGGATAAATCTTTTGCAAACAACCCCTGGCTTTCTGGATATGGATTTACAGCTACAAAGTAGGCTTCTTTTTCTTTGAATGAAAAAGAAACTCCGGCTAAATTAACTTCAAAAATATTCAGCGAATCAGTCTCTGTATCAAAAACAAAATACTCTTTAGTTGAAAGAAGTTCTGCAAGTTTTTCTGCTTCATCAACCGTATTAATCAATTTGTAACTTACTTCCGATTTTAAAAACTGTCCTGGCGTTCCTGGTTCTTCATCCGGTATTTGCATTTGAACAGCCGGAACCGGTTCAAGAAAAAGTTTTTTTATACGCTCGTAATGGTATTTAAAGTTGAGTGTATCAAAAAGTACCTTCAACCCGTTAAAATTCGGTTTTGTTAGTTTCGTTTTCTCAAAATCGAAGTTGAGGGGAACATCTTTTGAAATAGTTGCCAGTTCTTTCGACAAGAATGCTTTTCCTTTTTCAGCAACCAATTGATTCCTTAAAGAATCGGGAGTAACTTCATTAATATTTTCATAGATGTTTTCAATGCTGCCGAACTTTTGTATTAGCGGTACCGCTTTCTTTTCTCCCACCCTGTAAACACCGGGGATAAAGTCGCTTTTGTCGCCCACTATTCCGAGGTAGTCTGCCATTAATTCAGGTGGAAATCCTAAATCATCTTCGGCTTTTTTTCTTGTTATAATATCAATTTCATCGGATGATTTACCAGGTTTAATTATTGAAACATTTTCAGTAACAAGCTGCATGAAATCTTTGTCCGGCGTTATCATAAAAGATTGAAAACCTTTTTCTTCGGCAAATCTAACTGCCGTTCCGATAATATCATCGGCTTCGTAACCGGGCAGAATATAAATCGGGATATTGAATAAGCGGATTACCTCTTTTATCCTGTCAATCTGCGGTACCATATCATCAGGCATCTGTGCGCGGGTTGATTTGTAATCGGGAAATTTTTCGTGGCGGAATGTCTTTTCATGTGAATCGAAAGCTACTGCAATGTAATCGGGTTTTACATCTTCCAATATTTTAATCAGCTGGTTTACAAAACCGAAAACTGCGGAAGTAGGTTCCCCGGATTTACTTTTCAATGGACGAGATATAAAAGCGAAGTAAGCTTTATATGCAAGTGCCATTGCATCAATAATAACAAATTTATTCTTTTTAATTTCCATTTATAATTGCTGTCATATGGTGTTTCAAACCATCTTCTATATTAAAATTCTGTTTTTTAGATGTTTAATCAAAGCTCGCCGATGTCTTCATTCCAGAGTTCGGGTTTTTCAGCGATAAACGTTTTCATCATGTTTATACATTCCTCATCATTCAAGTCGATTACTTCAACACCATGGGCTTCCATAAATTCCTTACCACCGGGGAATGTAGCTGATTCCCCTACTATTACTTTTTTAATATTGAATTGAACCACTGCTCCTGAACATAAGTAACACGGCATTAGTGTTGAGTAAAGAATTGTATCTTTGTATGTGCCTATTCTACCGGCATTCATTAGGCAGTCAATCTCAGCATGGATCATCGGGTTCTTTTCCTGGACGCGTTTGTTGTGTCCCCTTCCGATTATTTTTCCATCTTTAACAAGAACGGAACCAATCGGTATTCCCCCTTCGCTTAAACCTTTTTTTGCTTCATTAACTGCTTCAATAAAAAATTTATCCATTTTCAGCCTCTTATAATTCCGATTCGTTCATACTAATTTTTTGTACATCTTCGTAAGTGATTGTCGTAAGGTCTTCATCACTTAAGTTATGTAATGTTAAAATTCTTTCTTCCTGGTTATTAATCGCTTTGTAGAGAATGTTTCTTACAGTGCGCGCATTACCGAAATTTTTATCGCGGTGATTGTAAAGTTCACCGAAAATTTCGAGGAATAACTGTAAAGCACCTTCATCAAGTTTGTAACCGTTCTTCTCACTCATTATGCTTGCAATTTCAAGCATCTGACGGGGTGTGTAGTCTTCAAATGTAAAATAGTTTGTAAAACGTGACTGCAAGCCCGGATTTGACTCAAGAAAATCTTTCATTTCATCCGTATAACCTGCAACGATAATAACAAGTTTGTCACGGTAGTCTTCCATTCTTTTTAAGACTGTATCAATTGCTTCTTGACCGAAATCGCTGCCACCTCTTGAAAGAGTATAAGCTTCATCAATGAATAAAGTACCACCGAGCGCCTGTTCAATTACCTCGTCTGTTTTCTTCGCAGTCTGCCCAACGTAGCCGGCTACAAGTCCCGCTCTATCAATTTCAACAAGATGTCCTTTTTCGAGTAATCCCATTTCTTTATAAATCTTACTAATAAGCCTTGCAACTGTTGTTTTACCTGTACCGGGATTACCGAGAAAGACAGAATGCAGATTTTTCGGAATTACTTTTAATCCCCGCTCTTCACGAAGTTTAGCAACTTTAATTCCTTTAATTAATTTCTCAACCGATTGTTTAACAGAATCTAGCCCTGTTAATTCATACAGTTCTTTAAGATGCTGATCTAATAGTTCCTTATCACCTTCAACTTTTACTGTTTTCTTATCGCTCTTTGAGGGGAATATATGTTTAAAATCATCAACAACTATTTTCCTCGTTAATTCATCAGTTCTTTCCGCCTGCGGAATATCAACAAGTCGTAAAAGCTGGTTCCTTGCAACTGTATCTACGATGTTCCTTACAAGCCTTGCATTCCCGAATGTTTTATCACGAGTTCTGTAAAGCTCGTTATAATGCTTCAGTAGTTTTTGCCTTGCGTCCTGCTCTAATTCGAGTTTTTTATCTTTTAGGAGATTATCCGTAATCATCATTAATTCTTCCGGGGTATAATCCTCAAAAACAATAGTTCTTGTAAACCTCGATTTCAGCCCGACATTACTGTCGAGAAAATTATTCATATCATCGGTATAACCGGCGGCAATTATAACAAATTTACCACGGTCATCTTCCATTCTTTTCAAAAGCGTATCAACTGCTTCTTTACCGAAATCGGAACCGGAATCTCCCTGTTTGATTAATGTGTAAGCTTCATCTATAAACAGAGTACCACCCAACGCCTGGTTAATTATCTCGGTAGTTTTTTCAGCAGTCTTACCTACATAACTTGCAACAAGGCTTTGGCGGTCGGCTTCTATTAATTGCCCTTTAGGCAAGAAACCAAGTGCGGCTAAAATCTGGCTGAAAAGTCTTGCAACAGTTGTTTTACCTGTTCCGGGATTCCCGATAGCAATTACATGATCTGCAAATTTTCCTTGTAAGCTTTCCCCTTTTTCCGAGTAGTAACGCGCTAACTTAACCATCTGGTTAATCTCTTGTTTTACGAGTTTCAATCCCATCAGGCTGTTTAACTTATCAAGAGCTGTCTTTAATGCTTCTTCATCAATTTTTAGCTGGTAATTTTTAGTAATACCGCTTGCAAGAACTGCGGTTATATCTTCGACACCTATCGTTGTAAGTAGTTTCTTGTCTCTTAGTTTTTCAGGTAGTTTTAGATACCTTTTACCGAGTTGAATTTTGGCATCATTTAAAATATTTTTTACCATACGCGCATTACCGAATGTTTTATCACGCTTCCGGTAAAGATTTGTAAATTCTTTTTTAAGCAGTTCTACCGCATCCGTATTAAGTTTATAATCCTCTTTCTTCGCCATCAGTTTGAATATCTCGATTAGTTCTTCCGGTGTATAATCCTCAAAACTAAAAAAGTGGCTGAAGCGGGATTTCAAACCGGCATTTGATGCAAGGAAATCGTTCATATCATCAGTATAGCCGGCAGCAATAACGGCAAACTCACCTGCTTTATCTTCCATTCTTTTTAACAAGGTATCAATTGCTTCCTGTCCGAAATCCTGCCCGCTTCCCCCTTTTTTATAAAGTGTGTATGCTTCATCAATAAATAGAACCCCACCGATTGCATCTGCAATCACTTTCTCTGTTTTTTGTGCTGTTTCTCCTACATACTGCCCGACAAGTGCAGCTCTATCAACTTCAACTACATGTCCTTTTTCAAGTAAGCCCATTGCTTTGAATATCTCGCCGAGAAGTCTTGCAACCGTTGTTTTTCCTGTGCCGGGACTACCGCTAAAAACCGAATGAATCGAAATCCCTTCGGCAGTTTTCAATCCCATTCTCTTTCTTTCTTTAATGAATTCAAGATAAAGGACAAAATCTTTCATTGCTTGTTTTACAGAGGATAATCCTATAAAACCGTTCAATTCATCAAGTAATGATTGAAGGCTTTTTGTTTCTCCTTCTTCTGTAGGTTTTACATCTACTCTTTCTTCGGTTTTCGAAAAATCCTTTACTTCAGTTTCGATGTCGGGCTCTTCGGTATCAACTATTTCGGAACTACCAATTAGGAACCATTTTTCGCAAATCTTTTCACCTGCGAAGTGGATATCAACTTTACCCTGCCCTTGAACCCAGAAACCTGCTTCATCCATTCCCCAGCTTTGAACAAAAACAATATGTTCCCATTCTTTATCGAAAACCAGTTCAAAATTATTTCGTCCTACTTCTTCTTCATTCAATAGCCATACGGCAGTACCGGTAAGTTTGACCGTATCCTTTTTATAATAAGGATTGCTTAAAACTATTTCAACACCGATGTAACGGATATTACTTTCATCAAACTGGCGTAGATAACGACGGTCACCGCCGGTTTTCAAATCGCGTATCAAATCAAAAGTACGAGCGAAAATTGGAGGGATTGTAACTTTGGGAATCGGGAAAAAATCAGTACGTCTTGTTAATGTTACTGCTTTTTTATCGACTTTCTGTTCCGGTTCTTCCACGATGGGAGTGTATACTTCCTCAACTTCTTCTACGGGAACCGCTTCCGATTCTTCAACTGTTTCTTCGATTAATTCTTCATCCCGGTAATAAATTTCAAAATTTTCTTTTCTTACATTTTCAAAAATTGTAAATTCTTCATCTTCTTCCGGTTCTTCGGATGGAATTTCAGGTCTATTAAGCACGGCAATAAGGTTGTTGTATACCTCTCTAAATCTCGGGTTGTCTTTAAGTTCTTCCTTAAGTTGTTCCGCTTTATTAAAACAAGGTTTGAATTGGAATAGAGCAAACATAGTTTCAATTTGCAATACTTTTGCTTTTTGATGCAACCCGCTTTTTTTCTTATCCGAAAGAATGTTATTTATAACCCACAGAGTGTACCAGTATTCGTTAAGGTTAAATGCTTCTTCAGCTTCAAAAAGGATTCCTGTATTTTTACTTCTGAATTTGGACAAAAACCCGCTTTTAATTCCGGCAGCATTTTTGAACCATTCTTTTATCTTCCCGAAATTCGGGTCTGAAGATTTACCGATTTTATGTGAAAGCTCAAATGCTTCAAGAGCTTCATAATACTTACCGAGTCCGGCAAGTGAACGGGCTTTTAAATGGTAAGCCCAATCAAGCGACTCACATTTATTTTCGATGGCGAAGTCAAGGTCGGTTAACGCTCCCTCAAAAATGCCGAGACGCATTAAAATAAAACCTCTGTACAGATGCGGAACAAAATACTCAGAACCGAGTTTGACGGCAAGATCAGCATACTCCAGAGCCTCATTGGGGTAACCGTTTTCAAGATAAGACCAGGCAACTGCAATTGCAGCACGATAATCCCCCTGTCGAAATTTGAATACCCGCTTCGACGAAATAAGCGCCATCCTAAATCTACCTTCTCGCAAATGCTCGAATGATTCGTTAAGCAGTTCTTCTAATTCTTCGGCTGAGAGAGTATTTTCCATTCTGTCCGGTTAGTAAAAAAAACAAATTCAATCCAATGTCAAAAATAAAAAATATACCGAGATAATGAAATAAAATAATTCCGAAAGAAAAAAGCATTTACCCCCCGTTTTTCATTTGTTTAATTGGAATGAAACCTTTATTTTTATGTAGATTAAATCTAAATAATAATGAAACATAAGGAAGCAGAAGAAACTTTAAGAGAATATCTCAAGAATGGAAATCACAGGGTAACACCGGAGAGATTTATTGTCCTTGATGCAGCATTGGATTGTGAAAAGCATTTTTCAGCAGATGAGCTTTATGCTTCAATGAAATCTGCCGACATAAAAGTATCCAGGGCTACAGTCTACAATACACTCGATCTTCTTGCAGATTGTTCACTTCTTACGATCCGTAATTTCGGCGATAATATGAAGCGTTACGAAAGCTCTGTATCAAAGCAGTCTCACGATCATCTAATCTGTATAAATTGCGGAAAAATAGTTGAGTTTACTTCCGATGAAGTCGGCGATATTTATAAAGAAGTTTGTAATAAACTTAACTTTGAGCCGGTAAACTATTCATTTAACATATTTGCAAAATGTAAAAACAAAGAAAATTGTCCGCATGTCAACGAAAAATAATACATTAGATAAAGCAGTAAAAGGAACATATTTAACGATAACAACCCTGCCGGCAGGGATGTTTAAGATACAACTTTTAAGAATCGGTTTATCCGAAGGTGAAAAAGTCTTTTGCCTTGAAAGACTACCGGGAGGAACTATAATAGTCCAGAAAAACAGGCAGGAAATTGCTATCGGTTACGACCTGGCTAAAGAGATATTTGTTTCACTTAATTAGTTGCATCTTAAATGTCAAAACACATAGAACATAAAGACAAACATCGGCATCTAACGCAGGAAACTATTGCTCCTTTAGACTCGGTATTACCGAAAGTTGTTTTAGCCGGTAACCCGAACGTAGGCAAGTCCCTCTTTTTTAATCACCTAAGCGGCGTTTATGTTGATGTTTCAAATTTCCCGGGAACAACAGTTTCAACAACAAAGGGGCAGTATAAAAATTATTCGATATTCGATACACCGGGTATTTACGGTGTCTCTTCTTTTAATGATGAAGAAAAAGTTGCTCTTGAAATTATTCTTGAAGCAGATATAATACTGAATGTTGTAAATTCACTTCATCTTGAAAGGGATTTATTCCTAACGCTTCAATTAATTGAAATGGGGAAAAAAGTAACAGTCCTTTTAAACTTTGCCGATGAATTGAAAAAACGGAATATCAGCATTGATGAAAAAAAACTGTCGGATCTGCTCGGAGTTGAAGTAATAAAAACATCGGCAGTAAATAAAGCCGGTTTCGATAAACTTGATTATGCAATTGAAAATGCAAAACAGGGAAAGCAGCCCGAACATCTCCACAAAACACTTCATAACCTTTTAGACCGGGTCGGCTCGCAAGCAGAAGCACTGCTCATTGCAGAAGGTGATGAGTACACCGCAAAGAGACATGATGTCCCCTGCGGCACCGCTGATGAAAGAGAGATTATTTACATCGAAAGAAGGAACAGGGTTAATGAAGTTGTATCGGCAGTAGAATTTGAAGATTCTTCAAAAGGAAAATTCTTCAATCTCCTCGGAAAAATATCCCTTAATCCTTTCTCCGGAATACCGATTTTATTATTAATTCTTTCTTTCCTTTATTTTTTTATCGGCGATCTGGTTTCACAAAGAGTAGTAGACTTTACCGAAAACACAATCGGAAAGCGGTACTTCGAGTATTACTTAAAACTGCTTGTTGCGGAGTATACTCCATCGACAATAACGGTTTCGCTGCTTGATGAAAACGATAAAGTCATTGATGAAAAAGTATACGAGTTCAAGGAAGGAATAGCGGACAACCCTGAACTTAAAAAAGATTTTAAGGAGGTTTCAAGGTTACCGAATGCAGAAACCGAATACAATTTCTCAAACCCGATTGTAAGGTTGTTTTTCGGTGAGTTCGGTGTAATCAGTATGACAATCACTTACCTCCTCTTTCTGCTGCTTCCGCTTGTTGTATCATTTTACTTTGCAATGGCAATGCTTGAAGACAGCGGCTATTTACCGAGACTGGCGACAATGCTTGACCGGCTGATGAATAAACTGGGACTAAACGGAAGAGCAATTATTCCCATTCTGTTGGGATTCGGTTGCGTTACTATGGCTACAATCACAACAAGACTACTCGGCTCGGAAAAAGAAAAAACAATTGCTACTGCAATTTTACAATTCACTATCCCCTGCTCTGCGCAGTTAGCGGTAATTGCTGTTTTATTAAGTGGAAGCGGAATGGTTCCAGTTGCAATATATGCTTTTGTAATTTTTACCGTGCTTGTTACAATCTCTACATTATTAAATAAACTTCTGCCTGGGCAAAGTACACCTCTGCTGATAGACCTGCCAATTATGAGAATCCCGAAACTCGATAATGTTTTCAAGAAAACATTTTTCAGAGCTTACGGCTTTATGAAAGAAGCATACATCTGGTTTTTTGCAGGCGCTTTGCTTGTGGGACTTATGGAGATTTCAGGTATTCTAATTTGGTTCCAGGATGTTTTAGCTCCTATTACTACTGTATGGCTTAAGTTGCCGAAAGAAACTGCAACCGCTTTTGTAATGGGAATTGTAAGGCGTGATTTCGGTGCTGCCGGTTTGTTCGACCTATCATTAACTCAAATGCAGATTACTGTTGCGATAATTACGATTACTTTATTCGTACCGTGCATAGCATCTTTTATGGTAATGTTGAATGAAAGAGGATTAAAAGAGGGATTGATAATATGGTTCAGCGCATGGATACTCGCTTTTACTGTTGGTGGTATTGTTGCTCAAATTATTATTTAGAGAATTATGAAATCAAACGGATTTAAACCGAGATACCCGCTTGTATGGAGCAAGAAAAATTTTTCGATTAAAATCTTCTGTTCCATACCGAATATTGCAACCGGTATCCTGCTGAAAACAGAAAAAACACTCTCTATAATTGATCCCGGAGACGGTATTCTTAGAGATATAAACAAGGAACTTGACCCAATTCAAATTTTATCCATCTCGGATATTTTTATTTCGCATGGGCATCACGACCACCTCGGCGGGTTGTGGACTCTATTAACATATTTTAAAGTAATGAATAAAAAATCCCCCTTGCGTATCTACTTCCCGAAGGGATGTATTGAAATTGGAAGCATTTATAAAGCCTTTTTAAATGTTTACACAGGCTCAATTTCATACAGTATTTCTCTTAAGGAAATTGATAGCGAGAGAAAAATCTCGATAAAGGATATGCAGGTAAAACCATTCTTTGTTAATCACAGCGAGCCTTCAGCAGATGGATTAACCGTATCAAAGATTCCATCACTCGGTTTTAAGTTCTTTAATGAAAATCTTACTATTTGTTACGGCGGCGATACGGCTTTATGTGGTTCATTAATAGAAATGACAAAGGACTCCGACCTTGCAATTATTGAAGCCGGTAACACAGGGGATATTAACGACGGCATTCATCTTACTTTGAAAGAAGCACGGGAAATCGGCTCGACTGCAAAGGAGTACTTTTTAGTTCATGTACCTGAAAGAAGATAATCCGGCTATAGTTGACTAATCTCTTACTTTAAAAATTCATATCTTTGCAACACAAATTTATTTTAATTGAAAATGATTGACCTGTATCGGTAATTCATTAACCAAAAGAAACTTCACTTAGGAGATAATAATGTACGATGATCAAATTAAAGAATTAAACGACCTCGAAGTAAGAATAATTAATCTACGAGGTTATCTTTAAGTTAGATATAAAGGAAAATAAAATTGCTGAACTACGAAACCTTACAGAAGCAGGTAACTTTTGGGATGACCAGAAAAATGCTCAGAAGGTTTTACAGGAAATTAAATCGCTTCAGGGGTGGATTGAAGACTGGAATAACCTTCACACCAAACTTAAATCTATAAAAGAGTTAATTGAACTTGCTTCACTTGAGAAAGATGAATCTTTTCTTGAAGAATCAGAAAAGGATATTCGAGAATTAGTTGAAGGCATAGAGAACCTTGAGTTTAAAAACATGCTGAGCGGAAGGGATGATGATAAAAATTGTATTTTAACAATCCATTCCGGGGCTGGCGGTACCGAAGCGCAGGACTGGGCTGAAATGCTTATGCGTATGTATTTACGCTGGGGTGAAAAGAACAGTTTTAAAATGACAATCCTTGACGTACTTGACGGTGATGGTGCTGGAATCAAAAGTGCAACTATTGAGGTTGCCGGTCAATATGCTTACGGTTACTTAAAAGCAGAAAACGGTGTTCACCGGCTTGTAAGGATTTCTCCGTTTGATTCCAATAAAAGAAGACACACTTCCTTTGCATCAGTATTCGTTATTCCGGAAGTTGATGATGAAATAGAGATTGATATTAATCCCGCCGATTTGCGA
This sequence comes from Ignavibacteriaceae bacterium, assembly GCA_036795455.1. Classification (GTDB taxonomy): domain Bacteria; phylum Bacteroidota; class Ignavibacteria; order Ignavibacteriales; family Ignavibacteriaceae; genus DAIRET01. The sequence goes on along the minus strand of DAIRET010000064.1, from coordinate 1,141 downwards.
ATTGATACTTACCGGTCCGGTGGTAAAGGGGGACAGAATGTTAATAAAGTTGAAACCGCCGTAAGGATAACGCATATACCCACAAACACAGTAGCAGCCTGCCAAAGTGAACGTTCTCAATTGCAGAATCGTGTTAATGCAATGAAACTGCTTAAGTCCAAACTCTACCAGAAAGAGAAAGAAAAACTTGAAGCGGAATTGGATGAAATTGAAAAGAGCAAGTTAAAAATAGAATGGGGCAGCCAGATTCGCTCTTATGTTTTTCATCCCTATAACATGGTCAAAGACCACCGCACTGATGAAGAGACTTCCGATACACAGGGTGTAATGGATGGAGATTTGAACCGGTTTATAAAATCTTTCCTACTGAAGTACAGCGGAAATTAGACTTTACTTCAACACCCTTAGGGTTGTTATCTATTTTGTTTAAGTTTTTATTTATGGCTGCTTAAAAAGTTATTCTTTTCATTAAGGGGTTATCTAATAAGTCCTTTTTCTCATTATCAACGCCTGCCCCTTTGGGAGATTTACCTGTTCCTCTGCGTATCCGTTGGATTTAAGCTAAAACTAAACTTATGCTAACGATTTCACCTGTCCCCTTGGGAATCTTTTTCATTATTTTTGAACAACTTCTTTATTGATGTTATCCTACTTCGTAGTAATAAAAAAGTACCTTCAAAAACTCCTCAAAGGAACATTTGTAAAAAAATTATAAATTTCCCTGCAGTACAAGATTATATTTTAATATTATTTTAAGAAATTAAAGAAAGCAGTTGCTTCTGATACAGTTGAGTATATATTTTTAAGCACTATTTATTAAGTATTTATACAAAGGTAATCAGATGAAGAAAAATGTTATTACTATTTTGTGGGTTCTTCTGCTATTTTCAAGCTGCCAGAAAGATGAAGATCCTACTTCATGGAAAAACCAACCGCCTATTATTGAAAATGCAGCCGCAAATCCGGACACAATTCTCGTAAACGGAGAGACAACACTTACTTGTATTGCAACTGACCCTGATGGTGATAGTTTAACTATAGAATGGAAAGCAAACACGGGATTATTTCCAATCATTAATACCGGGAAAAGCGTTAAATGGAAAGCACCCGACAGCGTGGGTATCTATCCAATAACGGCTTT
>DAIRET010000003.1:0-59730 GCA_036795455.1 Ignavibacteriaceae bacterium | reverse complement strand
TTTTAATCTTCGGGGTTGGCTATGTTTTTATAGTCGAACCCCGAAGCCTCTTTAAAAACCAAGATACAAATAACAAAAAGCAAATAATTATCAATTCCCAAATACCAATTGTATGATGGTTTATGATTTCCACTGATGGATCATAACAAATCAGTGTCCCATTCAAAAATATAAGTACTCGAATACTTCCATCAAACCCGATGTTCTTAACCCTGTTTTTGTTAATTTTGACACATAAAATTTCAAACATTAACAAGGAAACGAAATGCGTAAAAAAGTAATTGCTGGCAACTGGAAAATGAATATGGATTTGAACGGCTCTATCGAGCTAATTTCAGGTTTAAAGAATTCATTAAAAGATATTGATATAAATTGTAACGTTATTGTATGTCCTCCTTACACTTCACTTGAAACGGCAAAAGAGTTGATAAAAGAATCAAAAATCCAACTCGGTGCACAAAACATGTATTACGAAGAAAACGGCGCATATACGGGAGAAATATCAGCATCAATGCTTAAAAGCGTGGGATGCGAATATGTTATTCTCGGTCATTCCGAAAGAAGAACTATTTTTAACGAACCGGATTCTTTAATAAACAAGAAAGTCCACAAAGCGTTGTCAAGCGGGTTAAAACCGATATTCTGTATCGGAGAAACTCTTGAAGAGAGGGAGTCTAATGTTACTTTCGATGTTATAAAAAGACAGGTAGTTGAAGGATTAAAAAACGTTAATACCGAAGAAATGAAAAATGTAATTATAGCATATGAACCTGTTTGGGCAATTGGTACTGGTAAAAATGCAACCCCGGGACAGGCAGAAGAAGTTCACGTTTATATCCGCAATCTCGTAAAAGAGTTATATTCCTCTATTGTTGCAGATAATGTAATCATACAATACGGCGGAAGTGTAAAACCGGATAACGCAAAAGAATTATTATCACAACCGAATATAGACGGAGCGTTAGTAGGCGGTGCGTGCTTAAAAGCCGATTCATTTTTGAAAATAATTGAAGCGTGTTAAGAATAGAACAATTAAAACCGCCTTTTAGCGAAGGCGGTTTTACTTTTTTAGTTACCGATACCAGCTTATTCTTTTCTAACATCTTTAAAGTAATAAATACTTTTACAAGCCTGCTAAACTTTCAAATTTTTGTTTGATTTTGAACCTTAAAATTTTTAAGTTGCACGCAAACGAATAAAGAATTTAGTGTTTCATATATTCAATACAGATGATTTCATCTGCCGGGCATTTCTTCACAACTAAAGGAGTTTTTAGTGGGTTGGTTATTTAATTTCTGGAACTCATCTATCGGCAAGAAGCTGGTTATGGCAATAACCGGTATTTGCCTGATTTTATTTCTTCTAATTCATCTCGCGGGTAATTTCACCCTCTATTTCGGGCGGGAAGCTTTTAATACATATGCATCCACACTTGGTTTAGTTAAACCTGTTGTGAGGATTATCGAATTAGTCCTCGCTTTGATTATTATTCTGCATATTATCAATGCTGTTAGACTGTGGATAGAAAATAAAATCGCCCGTCCTGTTGACTACAAAATCAACGCTTCTTCAAAGAACAGTACTTTTTCTTCAAGAACAATGATTTTAACGGGAAGTGCAATTTTCATTTTTCTTGTAGTTCACCTTCAAACTTTCTGGTATAAATATAATTTTACCGGGACGGAACATCCCGATCTCTACGAAATTGTTGTCGGCTGGTTCCAGGTTGAATGGTATTCTATTTTATATATTATCGCAATGATAGTAATGGGTTTCCATCTCAATCACGGGTTTCAAAGTGCATTTCAAACTTTCGGATGGAATCACAACAAGTATTCGCCGGTAATTAAAACCGCCGGAACAATCTATGCCTTTTTAATGGCAATCGGATTTGCAGCAATTCCCTTCTATTTTTTACTAATTTACGGAGGTAGCTAATGGTAAAGTTAGACTCTAAAATACCGCAGGGTCCTATTGCCGAAAAATGGACTAATCACAAATTTAATATGAAGCTGATCAATCCCGCCAACAAGCGTAAATACGATATTATTGTTGTCGGAACCGGTCTTGCAGGTGCATCGGCAGCCGCTTCACTCGGTGAACTCGGTTACAATGTAAAAGCATTTACTTATCACGACAGCGCCCGCCGTGCTCATAGTATTTCTGCCCAGGGAGGAATTAATGCGGCAAAAAATTATCAAAATGACGGCGATTCTGTTTTCCGTTTGTTTTATGATACTGTAAAAGGAGGCGACTTCCGTGCAAGGGAAGCAAATGTTTATAGACTTGCAGAAGTAAGCGGAAATATTATAGATCAATGTGTTGCCCAGGGTGTTCCGTTTGCAAGGGAATACGGAGGCTTGCTTGATAACCGTTCATTCGGCGGGGCACAGGTTTCAAGAACTTTTTACGCAAAAGGACAAACCGGTCAGCAGCTTCTTCTCGGTGCAGTCAGTGCATTGAACAGACAAATCGGTAAAGGAACCGTTAAAATGTACAACCGGAAAGAGATGCTTGATGTTGTCGTTATTGACGGGGCAGCTAAAGGAATTATAGTCCGTGACCTTGTTACAGGCGAAATCGAAAAGTACTCTGCACATGCAGTCATACTTGCTACCGGAGGTTATGCAAATGTATTTTTCTTATCTACAAATGCAATGAACTGCAATACAACGGCAATATGGCGTGCACACAAAAAGGGGGCATTGTTTGGTAATCCATGCTTTACTCAAATTCATCCGACATGCCTTCCCGTTCATGGAGAGGGACAATCTAAATTAACCTTAATGAGCGAAAGCCTACGTAACGACGGCCGAATATGGGTTTCGAAAAATAAAAAAGATATGCGTGAACCGAATAATATCCCGGAAGATGAAAGGGATTACTACCTTGAAAGGAAATATCCCTCTTTCGGAAATCTTTCTCCACGCGATATTTCTTCCCGAAGCGCCAAAGAAGTGATCGACAACGGCAGAGGTGCAAAAGGGCAGGAAGCCGTTTATCTCGACTTTAGAGATTCAATCAACAGACTCGGTAGAAAAACAATTGAAGAGCGTTACGGTAACCTGTTCGAGATTTATGAAACAATAACGGGTGAAAATCCTTACAACGTTCCGATGAAAATCTATCCTGCCCCGCACTATACAATGGGCGGTTTATGGGTAGATTACAACTTAATGAGTACAGTTCCGGGTTTGTTTGTTCTCGGTGAAGCAAACTTCTCAGACCACGGTGCAAATAGGCTTGGTGCAAGTGCTTTGATGCAGGGACTTGCAGACGGCTACTTTGTTATTCCTTATACAATCGGTGATTATCTTGCAAGTTATAAACCGGCTCTCGTTCCGGTTGACAATCAAGAATTTTCCAATGTAGCAAAAGGAATCGAAGATACAGTAAAAAGGCTGTTGTCCGTAAACGGAAAAATGACTGTTGACGAAATCCATAAAAAACTCGGTAGAATAATGTGGAATAAAGTCGGCATGGGACGTAATGAAGCCGGGCTTAAATCAGCAATCGAAGAGATTAGAGAATTAAGAGAGCTTTTCTGGAAAGAAGTAAAAGTTGTCGGAGATGCTAAAGATATTAACCAGACACTTGAGCGTGCCGGTAGAGTAATCGATTACCTTGAACTCGGTGAACTGATGGCGGTTGACGCATTGCAAAGAAACGAATCGTGCGGCGGACACTTCCGCGAAGAATACCAATACGAAGACGGAGAAGCAAAACGGAATGACGAAGAGTATTCATACGTTTCTGCGTGGGAGTATAAAGACATCGGCAGTTGGGAGCTAAATAAAGAACCGCTTGAATTTGAATATGTTAAACCATCGGTGAGGAGTTATAAATAATGAGTGAGAAAAAATTGAATCTGACTTTAAAAATCTGGAGACAGACTAATTCTAAATCCGTTGGTAGTTTCGTTGAATATAAAGTATCGGTTTCACCCGATGATTCAATCCTCGAAATGCTTGACGAACTAAACGACGGACTTGAAAGAAAAGGTGAACTACCTGTTTCTTTTGAAAGCGACTGCCGCGAAGGAATCTGCGGAACATGCGGATTAGTAATCAACGGTGAACCACATGGTCCTTTACGAAAAATTGCTACTTGCCAGCTTCACATGAGGAACTTCAAAGATGGTGAAACAATTTATATAGAGCCGTTCCGTGCAAAGGCATTCCCCGTAATGAAAGATTTAATTGTCGATCGCTCTGCAATGGATAAAGTCTTGCAAGCAGGCGGATTTATATCCGTTAATACCGGCGGAATGCCTGATGCAAATGCAATCCCGATACCCAAAGATGAAGCTGCTGAAGCTTTTGATGCGGCAGCTTGTATCGGTTGCGGCGCTTGTGTTGCAGCGTGTAAAAACGCTTCGGCAATGCTTTTTGTTTCGGCTAAAGTTTCGCAGTATGCTCTTTTACCTCAAGGGCAGCCGGAACGATACATCCGTGTTCAAAAAATGGTGAAAGTAATGGATGAGTTGGGATTCGGAAGTTGTACAAATACTTATGCATGCGAAGCCGAATGCCCGAAGGGAATTTCTGTTAAAAACATCGCAAGATTGAACCGGGATTTCATTAAAGCAAGATTTACATCGGAAATGGTGGATATTTAGCTATTTTCTTCTTTTAATCACAATCCCGATTATAATTTTAATCGGGATTTTTTTATTTTAGACTATTAGTAAGTTTGAGAAAAAGCCATGTTTGAAAAAGAGATAAAATTCATTACCGATTTCAACCTGAACAGGATAAAAAGAGCAGGTTCTTTGTTCACTCTCGAAAGTTTAACTTCGGCAGGCGTGCATCCTTCAATCGTTCAATATATATCGGCAGAACTCGAATATCTTATCTATTTAGACCGTCAGAAATTACTTCAAAAATCTGTCTTCGATTATTCCGGTGAAGAAATAACAAAATATTTTACTCTTATTGCCGGTGAAATTAAAAAGAAAAAACTCATTCCCTACGAAGATGTGAAAAGACTTGTTGAGCAGGCGGTTATGTTTAACGTGAATTTCGTTTTGCGCCCCAACTGGACTTATATGAAATTCATTTTTAACGGCGATGAACTTAAATCAACAGAAGAAATAATTCTTTTTATGAATTACGCTTACTATTACGGTTACATAAAAAACATAATAACAAACGTAATTGAGAAGAGAAAAATACTGGCTTTAAGTAATATAGAGTTCGAAGAGTTTCTTGAAAAAATTCAAGCCGAACTTCTTTCAACACAGGTCGAAAGAGTATATGAAGATAGTTTGACAAGTATATCCGACTTTATTAACCAGGGTGAAGTGAATAAGAAAAAAATATCCGTGGGGACTTATGAAATCTTTCTTAAAGAGAAAAACCTAAGCGATTCAATTTACAAATTACGAAAGCTCCTTTCGGTTGACCCTAAACAAAAATTCGACATAAAAGACGTAGCCAAGGCTTTAATGGCGAATATCCCGGTCGAAGTTGAAACGAAACCTGAACCCGAAGTGCAAGAAGTTGAACTGGAAACTGCCGAATCAAAATTAGTTGATGAACCGGTTGAAGAATTAGTAGAGGATGTTCCCGTTACAACTGAACCGTTGGAAATAGAAGATGAACTTCCGGCAGGATTAATCGAATCAAACGAATTAGAAATTGAGAACGAAATTGAAATAGAAAGCACGGTTAGTGAGGACCTGATAGACTATAATCCGCATGAAGAAGATGATTATCCGGTTATTGAAACACCGATAGATGAATTACCGGTAATCGAAGATACTGAGATGCAGCCGGATGAATTCCCCGCCGTTGAAGATATTGAAGAGGAAATAGAATCAACTCCGGAACCAGAGAGCATTCCTATATCAACGATAGAAGAAGATGAAGCCAGCGAGAGTGAACCGACAGAATCTACAGAAGACACAACTACCGAAGACCTGCTTTCCCTTTATCTTTCTCCCGAACCCGAAGAAGAATTGGAAATTATTGAAAATGAATCCGGGCAGGAAGAAGAAGATTATCTAAAGATTTTGATGGAAGATAAAGAGATAAAAGAAGAAGCCTCTAAAGATTTTTCAGAAGTATTGGAAGAGACTGCCAACGATATTCTTCCAGAAGAAAATGAAGAGATAGAAACAATAGCGGAAGATAATATTGACATTGAAGAAAGCCAACCCGAAGAAGCTGAAGAGCCGGAACATTCTCAACCTGTAGTTGAAACACATCAAGAAAAAGAGAACGTAGTTGATGAAGATTCTCCGCAAATTGACCTTTTTGATTATTTTACGGCAAAAGAATCAATGAAGATTGTTGCAGTAATATTCAACCAGGATAGTATCGATTTTGTCAACACTCTTGAAAGAATCACGGAGTGCCGCAATTTTGATGAGGCTAACGAAGTGTTAAAAGCCGTTTTCTTTTCATATAAGATTAATCCATTTACAACAAAAGAAGCAATGCTGCTTAAACAGCGTATTGAAAATTATTTTAGAGATAGGTTTAGATAATGTTTATAGATTATGCACAGATAGAAATTTCAGCCGGCAAAGGAGGCGATGGCGCCGTTGCTTTCAGAAGAGAAAAATATGTCCCCAAAGGCGGACCGGCTGGTGGGAACGGCGGTAAAGGGGGAGATGTTCTTTTAATTTCGGATAGCAATTTATCCACCCTTCTTGACTTTCGTTACAAAAAAAAATATAAAGCTGCAAACGGAGACCCCGGCGGAACATCACTTAAAGACGGAAAGAATGGACAGAACATAATTATTAAAGTCCCCGTTGGAACCGTTATAAAAGATGCGGAAACAGAAGAAGTTGTTTTCGATTTCGTCGAAGCGAATACTCAATTCATTGCTGCACGGGGCGGGAAAGGTGGAAGGGGAAACAGCAACTTTGCTACTCCTACAAATCAAACACCCCGTTATGCAGAGCCCGGACAACCCGGCGAAGAAAATAAAATTATACTTGAATTAAAATTGATTGCCGATATTGGACTTGTTGGATTTCCAAATGCAGGAAAATCAACATTGATCTCAACAATATCGGAAGCGAAACCGAAAATAGCGGATTACCCTTTTACTACATTAGAACCGAACCTCGGCATTGTTCGTTATAAAGACTACCAAAGTTTTACAGTTGCAGATATTCCCGGAATAATAGAAGGAGCTTCCGAAGGGAAAGGATTGGGGTTGCGATTCCTCCGCCATATTGAAAGAACAAGAATTTTACTTTTCCTTATTGATATAACTTCGGAAAACTATCAAAAAGAGTATAATGTTTTACTTAAAGAGCTAACAACTTACAGCCCTATCCTTGCAAAGAAAAAAAGATTAGTCGCACTATCAAAAGCAGACCTTGTAGATGATGCAACAACAAAAAAGCTATCAAAAAAGAAGTTGAGAAACCACGATTCACAACTAATGGTTTTCTCTTCGGCAACTAAAGAGGGGATTATTCCGCTGCTTGATACTCTTTGGAAGGCATTAAATAGTAATAATTAATTTAGAAACGGAGTAAAAAAATGAAACGGAAACTTACATACTTTTTCGGACTATTGATTTTAACAGTTACAATCAATTCATGCGACCCTGAAACAGGAGCTTTGAATATTTTTTCGGATTCGGATGACGTGCAACTCGGTTTGCAGGTTAGAAGTGAGATTGCGAATAATCCTTCAGAATACCCAATCTTTAACGGTGATCCTTCAATCAAGAACTATATAAAAACAAGAATATTCGACCATATACTTGCCTCACCAAAAATTGCAAAGAAAAATGTTTTTGAGTACAGCATCGAAATAATTGACCAGGATATTTACAATGCTTTTGCACTACCGGGTGGACCGATTTATGTCTATTCCGGTTTGTTAAAGTATCTCGATTCGGAAGCTGCTCTTGCGGGCATATTAGCACATGAAATTGCACATGCGGAAAGAAGACACGCTACCAACAGAATGACAAAATATTACGGTGCATCAATTTTATTGAGTCTAATTCTTGGTGATAAACCCTCAGAGCTTGCCGAAATTGCGGCAAACCTTTTTATCGGGCTTGCATTCCTTGCAAACAGCCGCTCAGATGAAGATGAAGCAGATGAATATTCGGTTAAATATTTAACTGACACAAGGTATTACCCCGGTAGCGTTAAATTCTTTTTTGAAAAAATGAGAGATGACGGATTGGTATCATCGCAAAGTAGTTCAATTGCTACTTTTCTTTCTACACATCCCGACCCGATAAGCAGAATTGAAACGGCAAATCAAAGGATGCAGTCTATGGGCGCCCAGGTAAAAACTTACCAGGATACCGGCAGCGATATGTATAAACAGGAGTATCTCCAAAACATAAAGAATAAATTGCCTTAACATTTAGGAATCATTAATCAACGTATGGAGCAGTAATGAAGTTTAGATTATTTATAATATTGGTTTTACTCTTTGTCCCGGTTTTACAAGCTCAATCAAAGCGTGCAATAACCGCCGAGGATTTATGGAAGGTAAAGCGTATCGGCTCGTTTGAAGTATCACCCGATAAGCAGAAAGGTGTTTTCGTTTTAACCGAATACAAGATTGATGAAAACAAAGGTTATAGCGATATTTATCTAATCGATCTAAATTCAGGCGAAATCTTAAGGCTTACAACTGCCAAAGCAAATGATTCTTCTCCTATCTTCAGCCCGGACGGGAAACAGGTAGCTTTTATTTCAAAACGGGATGATGATGATAAATCTCAAGTTTATATAATCAATGTTAATGGCGGAGAAGCCGAAAGAATTACCGATATGCCGATGGGTGTGTCGTCATTAAAGTGGTTCCCCGATGGTAAAAAGATTGTTTTTGCCTCTAACATTCTGCCCCAATTTGAAAATGATTTTGACGGTTTGAAAAAAGAACTTACTAAAAGGAAAGATTCAAAAGTTACTGCTAAAGTTACGGAAGATAGATTTTACCGTTATTGGGATAGCTGGCTAACTGATGGTTATGTTACACATCTTTATTCAGTTGATATAAAGACAAAAGAAAGAATTGATTTAACACCGGGACTGAAAGACTATTTATCATACTCAAACAGCGGTGCAACTTATGATATTTCACCTGACGGAAAGAGTATTGCTCTCGTAATTAATACAACTCCTTCTCCATACAACGTTCCGTTAAATTTCGATATTTTCCTTGTGAATACGGATGGTTCCGGACACAAAGAAAACATTACTCTTGATAACAAAGGAGATGACTCATCTCCGCAGTTTTCCCCCGACGGTAAATATTTATATTACACTTTTTATAACGATCCGAATGCCCTTGCTGAAAACGCAAAACTCTCCCGTTATGATCTTTCGGCAAAAACAAAAAAAGTTCTTACGGAACAACTTGACTACTCAATCGGGCAGTACACTTTTTCAGAAAACGGTAAAGAGATTTATTTCACGGCGGAAGAAAGAGCCCGTACCGGCATTTATAAAATAAGTAATGAAGGAAGTGGTTTCACAAAAATATTTGTTGAGGGATCAAGCAGTTCAATCTATCCAACGAAAGACAACATTTATTTTGTTCATCAGAGTTTTTCTGTGCCGCCGTACATCGCATCGTTAAACTTGAAGAACAAAGAAACAAAAGGTTTGACTTCGTTTAACAAAGAATTACTTGACAGTCTTGAATTCGGGAAAGTTGAGGACATCTATTTTGTAGGTGCAAATAACGATTCGGTACAAATGTTTCTTTTATATCCCCCCGATTTTGATCGGTCTAAAAAGTGGGGACTTGTTCATCTGATTCATGGCGGACCACTTGGTTCTTTTTCCGATGATTTTCATTACCGCTGGAACGGACAGGTATTCGCTGCAATGGGATATATGGTTGCTGTTGTAAACTTTCACGGCTCTTCAGGGTTCGGTGAAAAGTTTGCCCAATCAATTGTAGGGGCACATCACAAATATCCTTTTGAAGATATGATGAAGGCAACCGATTATTTATTGGAAAAATATCCGTTCATCAATCCGAAAGCCCTGGCAGCAGGCGGCGGCAGCTACGGCGGTTTTCTTACAAACTGGATTGCAGGACACACAAATAGATTTGCTGCTCTTTTTTCACATGCAGGCGTTTATAATCTTATGGGACAATTCGCATCCGACTTAACACACTTCAGGGAAGTAGCATACAACGGCTCTCCCTGGTTTAACACTGATAAATTAAATGAAGCAAGTCCCGCCAACTATGCAAGGAATTTTGAAACTCCAATGCTTGTACTTCACGGTGAAAAAGATTACCGGGTTGTTATTACACAAGGATTGGAGCTTTATGGAGTATTGAAGGGGAAAGGTGTTCCTGCAAAACTTGTTTATTTCCCGGATGAAAACCACTTTATTCAAAGTCCGCAAAACTCAATCTTCTGGTACAAAGAAGTTAAAGACTGGCTTGATAGATGGCTTAAAGGGAAGTAAAATGAAGTACAGAATTCTCGGCAAAACCGGTTTAAAAATCTCTGAGGTCGGGTTTGGTGCATGGGGTATCGGCGGACCGGCAATGGCTGGCGAAGTTCCAATCGGTTGGGGTGAAGTGAATGATGAAAATTCTAAAGCTGCGATCAAAAAAGCATTTGAACTCGGAATAAACTTTTTTGATACTGCCGACTTCTACGGTTTGGGACATAGTGAAGAATTACTCGCTGAAGTATTAAAGCCAAACTGGAATGATGTTGTAATTGCTTCTAAAGTCGGTCATCAATTAAACGACGACGGCTCAGTTAAACTTAATTACGAAAAGAAATATATTATCGATGCATGTGAAAGAAGTTTGAAACGGCTTCAAAAAGAAGTGATAGATGTTTATCAACTTCACAGTGCAAAGTTAATTCATCTTCAACAGGGAGAGTGCATTGAAGCGATGGAAAAACTTGTTAAGGATGGAAAGATAAGATACTGGGGAATTTCCCTTAACACATTCAAACCCGGGGAGGAAGCAAAATTTTTCATTGATAACAACATCGGGCATACTTTTCAGCTTGTCTTTAATGTTATAAATCAACGTTCACTGCAAGAAGTTATTCCTCTTGCTTCAAACCTTAATTACGGAATTATTGCCCGTATGCCGCTACAGTTCGGATTACTAACCGGTAAATTCACAAGCGAAACCCGCTTTCAAAAAAACGATCATCGCATGTTTAGGTTGCCGCCGGAATTATTGGTCAAATCACTTGAGAAATTGGAACCGGTTTGGGATTTGGCAGATAAATACAACATTAACAAAACATCACTTGCTGTTAGTTTTATTTTAAGTCATTGTGAAATTTCGACCGTTATTCCGGGGATAAAAACAGTAAAACAAGCTGTTGAGAATACAGCAGGTATCATCAAACTGAATGATGAAGATATTAACTACTTACACAACTACTTTAATGAAGAATTATCCGCATTGGTAGACCTTTATGAAACTGCCGGATAAAACAATATAGACATATTACTTATACGAACCAGATGGTTAATACCATCTATTCTTTACTATGGAGGAGCAATGAAAACCATTCAAGCGAGATTATTCTTTCTTTTATTCACTTTAAATGCTTATTCGCAAACAAACAGTTGGATTAGAATTAATCAAATTGGCTATCTTGAAAAATCAATTAAAGTGGCTGTCTTTGTAACGAAATCGGATGTAAAACCGGTTGAATTTTGTTTGAAAGATGCTCTAACCGATAAGGTTGTATATGATTCAAAAACGATAAAAAGTTTCGGAGAATACGGACCATTCAAAGCGGGATACAGGTTAGACTTTTCACCCTTCGAGAAGAGCGGGGCTTATTATATTGAAGCTGCCGGGATTAAGTCTCCGTCATTCAGAATTGCCAACGATGTTTATAACGGAGCCGCAGACTTTTTATTAAATTATATGAGACAGCAAAGATGCGGGTATAATCCTTTCTTGAAAGATTCATGTCATGTTCATGATGGTTTTATAATTTATCATCCTACTCTTGATTCAACACATATCGATGTAGCCGGCGGCTGGCATGATGCAAGTGATTATCTTCAGTACACTACAACATCTGCAAATGCAACTTTTCAAATGTTGTTTGCATATCAACAGAACCCGGAATCATTCGGAGATTTTTTTGATGCAGATGGAATTCCCGGAGCCAACGGAATACCGGATATTCTTGATGAAGCAAAATGGGGATTGGATTGGTTGATAAAAATGAATCCCGAAGCCGGAATGATGTTTAATCAAATTGCAGATGACCGGGACCATGCGGGATTTAGACTGCCGAATCATGATTCGGTTAATTACGGAAAAGGACTTGAACGTCCGGTTTATTTTTGCACAGGTGAGCCACAGGGAGTTTTTCAAAATAAAAACCGCGCTGACGGAATTGCATCCACTGCGGGAAAGTTTGCATCTGCATTTGCACTCGGGTCGGTTTTATTAAAAAACTACTACCCGGAATTTTCAGAAAACTTAATTCAAAAATCAGTTGATGCGTATGAATTCGGAAAAGCAAATCCGGGTGTTTGCCAAACTGCACCCTGCCGCTCTCCTTATTTTTATGAAGAAGATAACTACGTTGACGATATGCAGCTTGCTGCAGCTAAGCTATATAATTTACTAAATGATGAAAAGTATTTTGATGATGCTGTTGAGTTTGGTAAGCAAGAACCGACAACTCCCTGGATGGGAGCGGATACAGCAAACCATTATCAATGGTACCCCTTTCTGAACTTAGGGCATTACTATTTATCTTCTTATGAAAACTCGTCTTCACCTGAGTTCCTTGGTTTTATGAAAGAAGGATTGGAGAAAATCCGTAAACGCGGCGAGAACAACCCATTTTTAATTGGTATTCCTTTCATTTGGTGCTCCAACAATCTGGTCGCCGCAGCATTAACTCAAGCAAGACTCTATTTTGATTTAACCGGCGATTCAAATTATCTTGAAATGGAAGCCGCTCTTTGCGATTGGTTATTCGGATGCAATCCATGGGGCACAAGTATGATTATCGGTTTACCCAAAAACGGGATATATCCGAAAGACCCGCACTCATCACTCTGGCATCTTTATAATTATGAACTAACAGGCGGATTGGTTGACGGTCCGGTTTACGCATCAATTTTTAACAGGCTGAAAGGATTAACCATCTACAATGGAGATGAATATGAAGAATTTCAATCTTCACTTGTTGTTTACCATGACGATTACGGCGATTACTCAACAAACGAACCAACAATGGACGGTACGGCAAGTCTTACCTACTATCTTTCTGCCTTACAAAAACTGGGAAATAAGGAGCAGAAAACCGAATCGGTTGAAAAAAACTTAGGAGCAGTAATAAGAAAAGATACATCAAAGAAAGAAATTTATCTCGTATTTACCGGTGGAGATTACTGTGATGGCGGAAAAATTATTGCTGATGTTCTTAAAAATCAAAAAATCAAAGCCTCGTTCTTTTTCACCGGCGATTTTTACCGTAACGATGAGTTCCAACCTATTGTAAAAAGATTAATAAAAGAGGGACATTATCTCGGTCCCCACTCGGATAAACATTTGCTTTATGCAGATTGGAGCAACCGTGATTCATTACTTGTAACTCGTGAAGAATTTCTACTTGATTTAAAAAATAACTACCTTGAAATGGAAAAATTCGGAATAGAGAAAGAAGATGCCCGGTTTTTTATTCCGCCGTATGAATGGTATAATCAAACGGTTGCTGAATGGTGCACAGAAGCCGGTGTAGAATTAATTAATTTTACTCCCGGAACTTCGTCAAATGCTGATTACACAACGCCGGATATGGGAAATAGGTATTTATCCAGCGAAGCAATTTTCAACCGGATTATGGAGTACGAGAAAAAAGACCCAAACGGACTTAACGGTTTTATTCTTTTAATTCATATCGGTACTCATCCCTCAAGAACGGACAAATTTTATAACAAATTAGATGAACTAATTATTGGACTGAAAGAAAAAGGGTACCTTTTTAGGAGATTTTAGTTTTTGTTAGAATAAAATGGTTTCTTATATTTCGGTTCGTTTTTTAAGAAAATGGGGCGGGGTAGCTCAGTAGGTTAGAGCAGTGGAATCATAATCCACGTGTCGGGGGTTCGAATCCCTCCCCCGCTACAACTTTTTTTTGGAGATAAAATGTATAGTGTTTTAATTATTTTGTCGGTATTAGTATCGATTTTTTTAACTGTAATTGTATTGCTTCAATCCAGTAAAGGAGGCGGGTTAGCCGGTACTTTCGGAGGAGCAAATATGGGTAGTATGTTCGGAACAAGAAGAACTGCCGATTTTTTGAGCAAAACAACGTGGTGGCTTGCCGGCGGTTTACTGATTCTTGCGATAGTGATCAACTTGTTTTTCTTGCCGGGTGTATCGGATGATGCGCATGAAAGTATAATTCAACAATCAGGACGCCAGGGAATCCCTACAACTCCTTCTCTACCGCAGCAGCAACCTACTCCCAACCAATAGAATTACCTGAAGTAGTAACCGGATCATACCCGGTTACTGCCTCAATTATCTTATCCTGAATTCCTCTAAAATAATCACTTCCTCGCCGATTAAATTCAAATATCATACTGATAATCAAATCATCCCCGCTGACTGTTTTTAAATAGCCCGAAACAGATGAAGCTCCGTTTAACGTTCCTGTTTTTCCGCGAAAGTTAAACTCGGCGCTGCCGTGGTTCATTCTAGAGCCGAGAGTACCATCTACACCCGCAATACTTAGTGAGTTATAATAAACATCATAATACTTCATGTCCAGGTAAAATTTTTCAAGAAGACTGACTATTGAGGCAACCGACATTTTATTAAATCTTGATATACCGGAGCCGTCCACAACGTTTGTTCCTACCGAGTATATATCATTTTCTTTCAGGAAACGGTGAATTGCTTGAGAAGCACTGAATGCACTTCCTTCTACACCGGAGGAAGCTGCACCTATAATTTTGAATAAGCACTCCGCATAAAAATTATTACTGTTTTTGTTGATTATATTAATCATATCCGTCAGTTTTATAGAAGCGGATGCAAGCTCTATAACTCTATTTGGAGTAATGCCGGTTTCAAAACCTCCCTCTACCTGTATCCCGTTTTCCGTTAATTTTTTTCGTAATAGTTCAGCTACAAATAAGGGCGGATTAGCAATAAAGGTTGAATAGTTCCTAATTCTCCTTTTATACTTTCTTTGTTTAACTATCTGATTTCTGTTATAAATAATGGCCGAAATCGGGGGGAGTTTAACCGATGATTTTTCATCTTCAATACTATCTTCTCTTTTATAATTTGTATCGAAGAAGGAGTCGTCGCCAACTATTTTGCCTGTAATTTTGTATACATTCAGCTTTTTTAATTTTTCTACAATATTGTCGATATCTTTTTCGGAAAAAGCCGGGTTACCGTAACCCTTCAAATATAGGTTCCCGTTAATTATCCCGTTTCTTATCGTATCCGAATCGGTGAACAATTTTGTTGAAACCTCATAATTAATTCCCAACAGTTTTAAAGCCACTGCAGATGTGAACAATTTTGTATTGGAGGCGGGAATCAATGACTGAGAAATATTTCTTGCATAAATTGTATCAGTAGAAAGCGGATTTATGATTAAAATGCCATACATAGTTCCTTGTGGAAGCGAGTTTAATACCGACTCGATTCGTTCTACAAGTTGTTGTCCGAAAAACGGGTATGTGTTGAATAGAAAAAAGAATAAAATAAAAAGTCTCTTCATGTTTCCTTGGAGAGTATAGTCAAAATCTTACACTCAATTTAATTAATAGAAAAATAATTATATTGATGTGCAAGATATTAATAGTTTGTAAACCGTTCAATCCTTCTTTATGGTATGTTAAAGATTTTCTGCGTTTCAAACTAAATCTGCCAATACTATACAGAAATATTAAAAAAACAATGGTACAATTATGGTAAAAAAACCACAAAAAGCATATGCAAATCTTGAATTCCTTAATTCTGCTGATGCAAGAATTTTAAGGGTGCTGGCGGAATACCTTGAGCCTGAATCGAGATTTAAAAAACATAACATTCTTGATACAATAGTCTTTTTCGGCTCGGCAAGAATAAAATCAAAAAAGGAAGCCAATGATGAGTTTAACAAGATCAAGGCGGCGAATCCCAAAACAACACCCAATTTTGCCGAACAGTTGAGACAAGCACAGCATCATCTGAAGATGTCGAAATATTACGAAGATGCGGTTCAATTGTCAAAAAGATTAACAAAATGGTCGATGAGTTTAGGGTTGAATGATAATCGTTTCATGGTTTGTACAGGCGGTGGACCCGGTATAATGGAAGCTGCAAATAAGGGAGCAAAACAAGCAGGCGGGCACTCCGTTGGCTTAAATATCAGCATCCCTTTTGAACAGTTCGTAAACCGTTACGTAACCGAAGAACTCAGTTTCGAATTTCACTACTTTTTTACAAGAAAATTTTGGTTCGCATATTTAGCAAAAGCGCTTATAGTTTTTCCGGGTGGATTCGGTACAATGGACGAGCTTTTTGAAATGCTAACACTAATTCAAACAGAAAAAATAAAGAAAAAATTACTAATAATTGCGTATGATGAAAAATATTGGAAGACTTTAATAAATTTCGACGCCCTTGTTGAAAACGGGATGATAAACAAAAGCGAAATGAGTCTACTACAATTCAGCAGTTCAATTGACCAGACATATGATTTGGTAATAAAACACTTCGAGAAAAACTATTTAAAGGGAACAACAAAAAAAGCCCCGATATAACGGGGCTTTTTATTAATCAATGTTATCAAATCTGTGAGCTCTTCGGGCAGCTTTGATCTTCTCCATCCTTTTCTTTACAGATGGTTTCACAAAGAAAGTCCTCTTTTTAAATTCTTTAAGAACACCTGAACGTTCGTATTTCTTTTTGAATCTTTTTAGAGCTTTATCAATCGACTCATTTTCTTGAATCGTAATACCTACCAATTAATTCACCTCTCTTCAGCTGGTTGTTTTATCGTTTCTAATAATTGTTTCTGACCTAATTTTTGAAATTTCACCAAAACAGAGCCTTTTCCGTTCGATAATACATTCTTTGACACTACAACTCCGAAATCATCCCAGCCCTGGTGGTAAATGGATTGACCAACACCAAAGGATTTTTGCGGCGAATAGGTTGTATATTCACTCGAATCTATATTCTCTTCTGTTATTTTAATCTCTTTTTCTACTTCTTCTAACTGTATCAATGAAGTCTGTTTACACTTTTTGCATTTTGCCCACTTTTTATTATCTGCGGGATTTAATGTGGAATCCCCGCTAAGTTCCATTTTGGTAACAGCATTACAGAAACCGCAAAAGGCTTCTATATTCTTCGTTCTTGCCATACTAAACCTTATTATCCTTTTAACAGACTGCAAATATATTGAAATTTGAATAATTTTGCAATTAAAAAATGTAGAATCACCTGTACATTTTGAACATGGCAAAGGTATATAATCATTGGGTGCCTCCCCAATGATTTTGCGAAAATTTATGAACAACTCTTTCTTAATTGCTTTTACTCTGGGCGGCGGGATTTCCGTATAGATTTGCATTTTCTTGACTTGTTTATGAGGTATGATTTGATTAAAAGCACATCACCATTTAGAATAATAGTTTAACATTGTATAATCTTGGTGAAACAAATTGAAATAGTTTTATAACATTCATGTATTTGCTATATTTGTAACAAAAGATAAAAATCGGGTATTCTTCAAAACAATTATTAATGTGGTATGGAAGAGAATAAAATTTCAAACGAGGAAAAAAGGCAGCTAAAAGGACTCACAATAAAAGAACTTAAAAATTTCTTTTTTAGCATAGGTGAACCGAGTTTTAGAGGTGAACAAGTGTTTAACTGGATGTACAACCACCTCGTTACAAGTTTTGATGATATGGGGAACATTCCAAAAGTTCTGCGTCAAAAACTCCATGAAAAGTCTATTATGATGACACTTGAATTAGTAGAGGTTAAACAATCTGCAAATTCGGGGACAAAAAAGTTTTTGTTTAAAACCCGGGAAGACATGTTAATAGAGTCCGTACTTATTCCGGACGATGATCGTATCACTTTATGTGTCTCTTCTCAAATAGGCTGTCCGCTTGATTGTAAATTCTGTGCAACGGGAGTAATGGGATTCAAAAAGAACCTTACATCCGGTGAAATTTTTGATCAATATCTGCTTGCTCAAAAGAACTCGGAACAACAAATTACAAATATCGTTTATATGGGAATGGGAGAACCGCTATTAAATTTCAAAGAGGTTTTAAGGTCAATCCGGATTTTTGCTGCTGAGAAGAATACAAACATTAGTCTAAGTAAAATAACTGTATCTACCGTAGGGATTCCTCAAAAAATTAAATATCTTGCCGACAGCGGACTTAAAGTAAAATTAGCATTTTCGCTTCATTCATGTTTTGAGGACATCCGCTCTTCATTAATACCGCTGAACAAAAAGTATTCACTCGGAACAAATCTGAACTTTTTGGACTATTATTATAAAAAGACAAATCGACGGATTACATTCGAATATATAATGCTGAAAGATATTAATGACAGGGACGAAGATATTGCTCAACTAGTCAAGTTAAGCAGACAAATTCCTTCAAAAATCAATGTAATTCCTTTTAATTCAATTAAGCATATGAATCCCGAGGGTTTGTCCGCAGAACTTGAACCGACTTCATTATACGTGATTGACAAGTTTGTTACCGCACTTAGAGAAAATAATGTCTCGGTGTTTGTAAGAGATACGCAGGGAGATGATATTTCTGCGGCTTGCGGACAGCTTGCTTTTGAAGGAAATTTAAGTTCGCCTTCTGTGGATTACGCGGAAGAGTTTTAATCTTTTGCGTAGAATCCATTTCAATTCGATTCATTCATTATTAAAATGAAGTAAATTCACTATAAAATGCGAAAACTTACTCACGATGAAATCTCCAGCAATAGAAGCACATTAGATACTATTTCAAATGTTGATAAAGTGCCGGTTTATGCTGTTTTGATAAACATAAGAAGCAATTACAATGTCGGGTCCATATTCAGAACATCCGACGGAGCAATGATTGAAAAACTATATTTATGCGGTTATACGCCTCACCCGCCAAAAAAAGAAATACTAAAAACAGCTTTGGGCTCAACGCAAAGTGTAAACTGGGAGTATGTTAAAGACCCCAAAACACTTCTATTAGAGCTAAAAAATAAAGGAGTAAAAATCTGCGCATTAGAGCAGACGGATAAAAGCATCCCGTTTTATGAAATAAATGAAAATCCGTTCCCGGTATGTTTACTGGTAGGGAATGAGATTACCGGGGTTCCGCAGGAATTGATTGAATTGTGCGATTATTCGATTGAAATACCGCAGTACGGGATAAAACAATCGCTTAACGTATCCGTTGCATACGGAATAGCAATTTATGAATTCAGAAAACTATTTAATAAAGCTAAAGAATAAATTCCTTTACAAAGCAAGTTATAATTCATCCATTAAGTCTTCAATCCAATCCTTGGACATTTCTTCCTTCGATAAAAATGTCTGCAAGATTACATCAACCTGCTGAATAATTTTTCTTTTATAAAACTTGGGGGCAAAAACAGAACCGTCAAGAACATAAATCCGCTTTGCAGCCTCATCATAAAAGGTATAATTAATAAAAGGTCCTCCCATAAATTTATCCGTTGTTCTCCATAATCCTTGAGTAAAAAGAGCATATCGTCCCTTAAAATTTACCTCAACCGGAGCAATCGCAGAATCTGCTATTTCAACATAATCGTTATCGTCCGATGTGCGATAAAACTCTTTGGTCAGACGGTTGCGAATTGCATAAATAGAGTCGGCATTTAAATATTCAGGAGTGGCATTATCAACCCAACTTATAAAAATCCATCGTTCCATGGCTGTATCCGGTGAACGTCGCAGCCAGACAAAATTCTTGTCGGGACGGTCAACAGCAAGGACATAATCAGCCTGGCAATACACCATCCATCCATAGTTCTTTAGCAATTGAGCTTGCAGTTTTTTATTTTCGTATCGTGAGTTGTATGTACTTTCGGACAATCGTTTATCCGAAATCTTTTGAAGCGTATAAAGAAACTTGTCTGCATTATTCATTATTGCGAATTCCATTGATTGAATATCATCGGAACTTATTAGAATAACAATCTGGTTTTTTGCCCATAAATCATATCTGAAAATATAGGACGATTCACCTTTCAATATCTTTTCTTTTGCCGAAGAATCAACCGAGGTTTCTATAAATTTCGATACATCCGAACCTGAGTTAATCGGGGCAGCGAAAACAATGTTTTTTCTGTTTTTAAACCTTTCGAGTTCATCATAGTTTATTCTGCGGATATAAAAAAGTTTTTCCGGCTGTGGTGTAAAAATCTCTTTTTCAAACACCTGCCGTAAGGAGTGCTCCATTGTAACAAATTCAATAGAATCAGCAACAACTATCACCTCGTCTTCTTCTCCCATAGCGGGTTTCAAAGTTGTTTTGCAATTAAGACCGAGTAATGCAAAAACCATTAGAACCGAAACAATAAAAAACTTTTTCATAATCATAAAGGGACGTTATTTAAGATTAATTGTAAATCGGGTAACATAATCGAATACAGTATCCACATGACTATCCCGATTGAAAGCGGGATAGAAAGGTTGTCGTCGGCAAATCCGAACGATATATTTTCTACAATTGCCCCGACACCTGCAGCGATAAAACCGATTAAATATTCGAGTATACTATACTCCACCTTCGGAGTAAATAAAACTACGATTATTGCACTAACAAAAAAAGCTAAAGTTCCCTCAAGGCTTTTAAAAAGAAATTTATGTTTACCGAATCTTCTTCCGATTAGGGCAGCCATTGAATCGCTAATAATCAATATTACGAAGCCCGTAATAAAGATTACTTTAGGGAAAATAATAACGCACGCAAGAGCGGAAATAAAAACGTATGTAGCGCCGTTCAGGTTTTTCTTCTTACTGTCCCTCTCATGTTTTCTTAAAAGGAAACCGAAAATGAAATAAAAAAAATTCCCTATAGAAGGGAATAAATACCTTGAAACATCGGCAATTAAAAATGCGAATGTAAAAATACCGAGTATCAGTATGGCGGCATCACGGGTTATAAAGTAATAAATAATCGGAATAGAGAGGCTGCAAAAATGAATCAGCTTTCTAACAACCTCTTCTTTATATCCTATTGTACCGTTATCAATTTGATTCATGTTCGGTATCAGGATTTTGAGGTTTCCTTTGCTCGATTAATTTTTTTACATGATCCGGGACATCTCCGTTTTGTCCGCCGTTTTTTTCGCTTCTTTTCGATGGAGGGAGTTCTTCGCCTTGCATTAGTTTATCTATCTCTTCACCGTCAAGAATTTCTCTTTCAAGCAATTCCTTGGCAAGTTTATGAAGCAGTTCTATGTCTTCTCTTAGAATCTTGTCGGCTCTTTGCATTCCTTGATTAACAATAGACTTAATTTCCTCATCAATTTCAACCGCAGTTTTTTCGCTGTAGTCGCGGTGTCTTTGAATTTCTCTGCCGAGGAATATTTCTTCCTGTTTGCCTCCGTAAGTAAGAGGACCAAGTTTCTCGCTCATTCCCCATTCACAAACCATTTTGCGTGCAATGCCGGTTGCTTTTTCGATATCGTTCCCGGCGCCCGTTGTCAAATGATTGAATATTAATAGTTCTGCAGCACGTCCGCCAAGCGCATAAGTTATTATCGCTTCAAGATACCCTTTTGAATAAGTGTGTTTTTCATCTACCGGTAGATAGCTTGTAACGCCCAAAGCCCGCCCACGGGGAATGATAGTTACTTTATGAACCGGGTCAGCTTCGGGTAAACGTTTGGCAACAAGAACGTGCCCGATTTCGTGGTAGGCAGTCATTTTTTTCTCTTTTTCAGAGATTATCAGACTTTTCCTTTCCATTCCCATCATTACTTTATCTTTTGCCTCTTCAAAATCATCCATTTCTACGCATGGTTTATTTTTCCGGGCAGCGAGTAATGCAGCTTCATTAACAAGATTTGCTAATTCCGCGCCGGCAAGTCCGGGAGTACCTTTAGCAAGCACCTGCAAATCAACACCCGAATCAAGCGGAATTTTTCTTGTATGTACCTTCAGAATTCCTTCTCTTCCTTTAATATCGGGGCGATCGACAACAATCTGCCTGTCGAATCTTCCGGGACGTAATAATGCGGGATCAAGAACATCCGGCCTGTTTGTGGCAGCCATTATAATTACGCCGCTGTTTTGCTCGAATCCGTCCATTTCAACAAGAAGCTGGTTAAGAGTTTGTTCACGTTCATCATGCCCGCCGCCTAATCCGGCTCCCCGTTGTCTTCCAACGGCATCAATTTCATCAATAAAAATAATACAAGGAGCGTTTTTCTTTCCCTGTTCAAATAAATCACGCACACGGCTTGCACCTACTCCTACAAACATCTCAACAAAATCCGCACCGCTTATCGAAAAGAATGGAACACCGGCTTCACCAGCCACTGCCCTTGCAAGTAACGTTTTACCCGTTCCGGGAGGTCCCAGCATCAAAACACCGCGCGGAATTTTACCGCCCAACTTTTGGAATTTCGTCGGCTCTTTTAAAAACTCTATTATTTCCTGTAATTCAAGTTTTGCTTCATCAGCACCTGCAACGTCTTTGAATGTAACTTTATTTGAAGATTGACCGATTAATTTAGCTTTACTTTTTCCAAAGCTGAAAATACCACGGCTTCCGCCGGCACCCCCTTGCATTCTTCTCATAAAAATTATCCAGATAGCGATAATCAAAATCCACGGGATAATCCCAATCAGCACATTAAGCCATTCATTTGACTGTTTATCGAAAGAATAATCGATATTTCTTGCTTTCCAAATTTCTTCCTGGTCTTTTATAATCGGTTCGGGGAGGTAAACTGAAATCTGGCGGACTTTTATTTCCTTATTGTTAATTGTAACAAACTCTTCTCCTTTAAGTTCGGCTTTGAAGTAGTAGTCGTTAATATCTGCTTTTGTAACTTTAGCTTTAAGTATTTTATCATCGTTAAGCAGTTTTTGATATTGCGGATATGGAATTTCTACATAAGTAGCTTCTCCTTTGCCGAAGAGCTGCAAAACAATAACGGCGGCGACAATAACGGCACCCCAACCGAAAACCATGCGGATTATTTTCGACCAGTCGAAATTATCATCCGGTTTATTACCATCGTTTCTTGGCGGAATTTTCAGGTTTTTATTTTTTTCTTTGTTTTCGTTCTTTTCTTCCATAAAAATCGTCTTACTTTTTTGTTTTATTTACTTAATGCGTATATAGCTCTAAGATTTCTGTATTTTTGGGCGTAATCCAGACCATACCCGATTACAAATTCGCCGGGAATTTCAAACCCAATATAATCAATTTTAACGTTATATTTGAGGCAGTCGGTCTTAACGAGCAAGCTGATAACCTTCACTGATGCAGGGTGATGCTCTTCTATTAGTTCGTTCATAAACTTGATCGACAAACCTGAATCAACTATATCTTCTACAACAATTAAGTCCCTGCCGTCAACTTTGCAGTTCAATTCTTTCAACAGTTTTACCCTGCCGGATGATATTTTTTCGTCGCCGTAACTTGAGAGTTTAAGGAAATCGATTTCGCATTCTCCCTCGTATTGTTTAACGAGGTCGGATAAAAAGATAAATGAGCCGTTCAGTATCCCGATAAACACCGGCACCTTCCCCTCATAATCTTGTAAAATCTGCTGTGCTAATTCTTTTATCCTGTTCTGTATTGTTTCTTCCGACAACAACGGTACGAAAGTATCTTCACCTATTATTATTTTATCCATTTCTACCTGATTTCCAACTTTATTATTTTTTTTGAACTGTTAATTACCTTATAATCTTCGCTTAATCTTAGGCCTACAACCCAGACTATAGTTCCGTTGTGTTCAAGAACAAGCTGCTCTTTTTTTCTGCGGGAAGAGATTTTTTGATCACACAGGAAGTCGGATACAGTTTTACTCCCTTTTAATCCGAGCGGATGAAAAATATCGCCGTTTTTCCATCTCCTTATAATAAGCGGATTTTTAATTTTCCCGGCATCAACAAACTCAACATTTTTATCCCGTGTAAAATTCATTTCCTTTTTCTCAACCGGCATCGCAGAGAATACACTTTGAAATACCGTTATCGTTTCACCAATTTTTATTTCAAAGCTCTTTTCAATCTCCTTTTTTGAGAAGAATAGGTGCAAATGCTCTCTTTCTTTGATCGCATTTAAGTTTTGTTTCAGGTTGATTTTCTTTCCGCTACTGCTATTTAGCAGCGCGATTATATTTTCTACATCTTTGAAGTTGAGTTCAATTTTAAAGTATTTTAGAACGGCTGTTCTTATTGCTTCCGATACCGGTATTCCTTTATCTTCAAGTTTTTTTATTACCCTGACAGAGATTGAAAGTTCGCCATCAGCCAGCCGGGGGTTTTCCTTTTTTAACTCCCGAATGATTTCTTTTTCAAAGTAGGAATAATAATCTTTCGCTGTTCTCGATAAATTAAAGAGGCTATTATCTACTTTCGGATTCAATTTTTCCCTTATTTGGGGCAGAAGCTCTTTTCTTATAAAATTCCTTTGATAATCCGTATCAAAATTAGAGCTGTCGGTTCTAAACCCGATTTTTTCTTTTTCGAGATACCGAACAATCTCATCCTTTGAAAGAGTAAGCATGGGACGAATAATGTTCTCTCTAACCGCAGGTATTCCCGCCAACCCTTTTAAACCGCTTCCTTTAATTACGTTAAGTAAAACCGTTTCGGAATTATCCGTAAGATTATGCCCGGTTGCAATTTTATTAAATCCTATTTTTCTGCAATGGTTCTCAATTATTTCATAGCGGAGAATTCTTCCGGCTTCTTCAAAAGAGATTTTATTCTTTTTTGCAAAAGAATCAACATCTACACCGACACATGAAAAGGGTACATTTAACGCACCGCAATAGGACTTGCAAAACTTTTCATCCTCATTAGCATCATTGCCCCGCAGTTTGTGATTAATGTGAATAGCTGCGATTTCAGCGTCGTATTTTTTTTTATATTTTTGCAGGAAGTGAAGTAAAAAAACCGAATCGGGACCGCCGCTTAAAGCCACAAGAATTTTATCTCCGTGTTCAATTAATCGGTGCTTTTCGATAAAAAGAATTACTTTCTCTTCAACTTTCTTCATCAAAAACCTGCTTGTTTCAACCACTCTTCCGTAATCGCCGGACCTTTATCTTTTCCAAGCATTTTGGCAACGTATTTACCAAGAACATCGAACTCAAGATTTACCTTATCGCCGATTTTTCTGAGCTTCAAATTTGTCATTTCCCACGTATGCGGAATAACCGCAACCGAAAAAGAGTATTTATCCACTTCGGCAAGAGTTAAACTAATCCCATCAATAGCAATGGAGCCTACGGGAATAAGATAATGTGCATATTCTACCGGGTATTTAATTTTTAGAAAATGACTTGATGTGAGTTTTTTGATTTCGATAACCTCACCGGTTGTATCAATATGACCAAGTACAAAGTGTCCGCCAAGCCTTGAATTGGCTTTTAAAGCAAGTTCGAGATTAACATGATTCCCCGGCTTTAAGCTGCCGAGAGTTGTTTTCTTAATAGTCTCTTCAACCGTATCAACCAAAAAAACTCCATTGTCCAAATCAACAACCGTTTGACATGCACCGTTAATGTTAATGCTGTCTCCGATTACAACAGAATCAAGCATTTTTCCTGCCGAAACAGAAATTTTAGCTCCTCTTCCTTTCGGGAGAACTGATTTTACAACACCAACTTCTTCAACTAATCCGGTAAACATTTTCTTCTTTCGTTAATATTAAACAGTATGCCTTAACACGGCGCCCGAATAAGCCCCTGTATGCTCGCCATCTTTGATTGTAAGTACACCGTTAACGAACACGTATTTAATTCCGTCCGGGTATTGGTGGGGATCGGTAAAGTTTGCTTTGTCTAATACAGTTAAAGGGTTGAACACAACTATATCGGCGAAGTAGTTTTTCTTCAAATAGCCGCGACCTTTAAGTCCAAGTTTATCTGCGGCCATAGATGTCATTTTTTTTACAGCAGTAGGGAAATCAAAGATTTTATCCTCGCGGCAGTATTTACCGAGTACTCTTGGAAACGTTCCATAATATCTTGGATGCGGCTTTCCTGTACCGAGTTTTCCATAAGGTGCTGTTGCATTTCCATCGGAGCCAATCATAACGAGTTTATGAGCTAAAATTCTTTTAAGGTTATCTTCATTCATTGCAAAGCCCACCATACCGGCTTGCAGTTTTTCTTCTTTTAAAATTTGAATTACAAAATCTGTTGGTTCAAGTCCTTCAATTTCAGCAGATTCTAAAATCGATTTCCCTTCCCATTTTTTATTTTTTTCAGATATGCAGTAACTTATAACAAAGTTTTTCCATCCGCCTATTCTTTTCGCCCTGCTTGAAACATATTCTTTTATTGCAGGAAGCGAATCTTTAACTTCCATCCGTTTGAGAATTTCGTCTGTGTTCCCCTGTCTTGCCCACAACGGCAGCAAAGCAGATAATCCGGTTGCGTATGCTACGTACGGGTATCGATCGGCATTAACCGGAAGCCCGGATTCTGCTGCTTTATCAATCATATTTAAAACGTTTTCAATCTTGTGCCAGTTAGCCGGGTTTGAAGTTTTAAGGTGTGCGATTTCAAGTTTTACCCCGGCTTCTTTACATATCTTTAATGCTTCTTGAATTGCTTCTTCAAGTCTATCATCTTCATTCCGCATGTGAGTGTTGTATATTCCATGATGTTCTGCAACAACTTTTGCAAGCTCAATCAACTCATCAGTAGAGGCATAACTTCCCGGCGCATACTCCAAACCGGTTGAAAGTCCGAAACTCCCATTCTTCATATCTTCGGCTAACAATTCCTTCATCTTTTTTAGTTGTTCGGGTGAAGGTTGAACATCGTTTTTCCCCACTACATAAGCTCTCAAATCGCCGCTGCCTGTAAATGTGGCGTAGTTCAAAGAGATTTTCTTTTCTTCCAGTGTTCGCAAGAAACCGGTTATGTCTTTCCAGTTGATATCTTCGTCGTATCTTTTTTTAAACGACTCTCTGATTATTTCGAAATCTTCATCTGTGTAGGGGAATGGTGAAGAACCGCAATTTCCGCTGACTTCGGTTGTTACTCCCTGCCTTATTTTGCTTTCGCCTTTGGGATTGACAATCAATTCAGTATCTGTGTGTGTGTGAATATCAATAAAACCCGGCGAGACAATATGTTCTTCTGCGTCAATAATCAAATTAGCCGAACTTGATGATAAGTCCCCTATCGCTTCTATTTTATCCCCGTTAATTCCAACGTCTGCTTTGAATAATATGCTGCCGGTACCGTCGGCAATTTTCCCGTTTTTAATTATTACATCAAATTGATTGTTTAATTTAAGTCCTAATGATAAACCCGCAGTAATAACCGCCCCGGTTTTTAAGAAATCTCTTCTCGAAAAATTGTTGTTCATTGTTGCCTCACTTGGATATTTTGTAGTGATAAAGCAGCTAAAAATTTTTAATGGGTCGCTGCTGTAATTAGTTTAAACTCCCGATCATTAACCATATCGGTCATTTTTTCATTTCAATATAAACGTCATCTTCAATAATTTCAGTTTTCACCAGTTTTAATTTCAGGCTTTTACGGATGTCGTTTATACCAATATCACCGATAACCGGGATACCGTTGCCGAGGTATTTGGGACTGATAAAAGTAACAACTTCATCAAAGGCTCTTTCTTTAATGAAAGAAGTAAAAACCCGGTTTCCACCTTCAACTAAAACCGAAGAAATGCCAAGTTTACCGATTTTTTTCAAAACGGCGTTAAGACTAAGTCTTTCGTTACCTGCCGTTTTTATAAAAATAAAATCAACACCTTGCTCTTCAAATTTACGAATAATCTTTTTTTTACCGCTGTTTTTTTCTGCTGTAACTATAATAACATTTTTTTCCGTTTGAAATATACCGGCTTCGGGGTTTGAAGATAAACCGGTATCAAGCACAATTCTTTTCGGGTTTCTTCCTTCCGTAAGTCTTACCGTTAAAGATGGATTATCAAGGTTCACGGTTCCTGCACCCACTAATACGGTATCGTACCCGGCTCTCATTTTGTGGACGAATTTTCTTGAACTTGTTGTGGTTATCCATTTTGAAATGTAATTAAGGTCGGCAATTTTTCCGTCCAATGTCTGGGCAATTTTAAGAGTTACATAAGGGGATTTCTTTGTTATGTACTTGAAAAAAAATTTATTTAGCTCAATGCATTCTTTTTCGAGAACCCCTGCTTTAACTTCAATTCCGCTTTTAATCAATTTTTCAATCCCCTTCCCGCTGACAAGCGGATTGGGGTCGCGTGTTCCGACTACTACTTTCCTGATTCCTTTTTGAATAATGGCATCAACGCATGGCGGGGTTTTCCCGAAATGAGAGCATGGTTCAAGGTTTACATAAAGGGTTGAATCTTCAACCGGTTCGGTTGCATTATTGATGGCGTTTATTTCAGCGTGGCTTTCACCGTACTTTTGATGGTAACCGGCTCCGATAATCTTTTCGTTTTTTACAATAACGCAACCTACAAGCGGATTCGGACTTACAAAACCGCTCCCCTTTCTTGCAAGTTCGAGGGTCAGTTTTATGTATGACTCGTCATCCAATGTGTTCTCTTTACTCTATTGATAAAATTTCAAGTTCCATCAGTCCGGCAGGAACTTTCACTTTTACTTTTTCACCGAGCATCTTTCCCATTAATCCCTGTCCTATGGGAGAAGTAACTGAAATTTTCCCGGTTTGAAAATCAGCTTCTTCGGGTGAAACCAGGTTATAATTAAAGACCTTCCCTGTCTTCAGATTTTTTACACTTATAGTTGATAAAATATGAACTTTATCTTTGGGATACTGATTGGTATCAACAACTCTAACCCTTGCAAGAAGTCCCTCCAATTTGGCTATTTTCATTTCAAAAAGCCCCTGTTCTTCTTTAGCTGCATCATATTCGGCGTTTTCCGAAAGATCTCCGTGGGAGCGTGCTTCGGCAATTTTTCTTGCTATTTCTTTTCTCCCGTTGCTTTTCAACTCTTTAAGTTCGCGTTCAAGCTCAAGTAATCGCTCTTGAGTTAAGTAAACAAAATTAGTTTCAATCATCTCTCTTACTTTAAATGTTATTCAAATTTAAAAAAAATTACCACCGCTTTTAGCAGTGGCACTTCAAAAATAAAGAAAATCTTAATACCAACCAAAAATATTCGAATATTGGATTGTCAGATTGTGATAACACAATAGAAATGTCAGTATAATAATATTATTACCACCAAACCATTAAACAGGAAACTCTCATCGGAAATTACTTTTCAGAAGCCTCCAATCATCAGTTCAACGCCGAAGTGATTGAAGAAATTAATTTCATGATAATCACATTATGCTTTACATTAGCGTTGTTAATTCAGGGTTTTATTCTATTTTGAACATTCCGAACCAAATTGGTTGATAAGCGGAATAAAATAAAGGTTTTAATATGAAAACAAAGAAAGAATTGAAAGAAGAGTATAAGCAGAAGAAATTCAAACCGGGGGTGTATAGAATTGTAAACAAAGTAAACGGAAAAATCTTTATTGGAAGCAGCGTAAATTTGGAAGCAGCCTTGCGCTCCCAGAAATTTCAACTCGAAACAGGCGGGCACATGAACAATGGACTTCAAAAAGATTGGAATCAAATGGGCGAAGAAAATTTTCTTTTTGAAATTATTGATGAAGTAAACCCGGACGATGATAAAATTGTTGACCTCTCCAAAGAAGTGAAGGCGCTTGAAGAAATCCATATTGATGAAATTCAACCGTTTGAAGAGAAGGGATATAATAAACGGAAAGCGGACAACCGGTAAATGATTCAAAAAATTGAAATTGTACTATACCCTGAAGATGCATCTAACCGGGATGTAATTAATAATAAAGTCTTACAAAAACTTTCAATTAATCCAGGCGAGCTGAAAGCCGTCGTCCCGGTAAAGCGATCAATTGATGCAAGAAGCAAAAAACCGGTAATACGATTATTATGTGATGTTTATATCGATGAATTTCCGCAGCTAAAGAAAGAATCATTCAACTATATTCCTGTTAAGGAAGACAAAAAAGCCATAATAATCGGGTTTGGACCGGCGGGGATGTTCGCATCGCTTAGATTGATAGAACTCGGAATTAAACCTATTGTTTTTGAAAGGGGGAAAGATGTTCAAACAAGAAGAAGGGACCTGCGGGCGATTCAGCAGTTTCATACTGTCAATCCCGATTCAAATTACTGCTTCGGCGAAGGGGGAGCGGGAACGTATAGCGACGGTAAACTTTATACGCGTTCTAACAAAAGAGGTGATGTAAAAAAGATTCTTGATATTCTTATTAAGCATGGAGCAAAAGAGAGCGTTGCGATAGATGCACACCCGCATATAGGCTCAAATCTTCTGCCGGGAATAGTTAAATCAATTAGAGAAACAATACTCAATTGTGGTGGAGAAATTCACTTTAACTCCAAATTGACCGGACTAATACTCAATGATAAAAAGCTGAGAGGAGTAGTTATTAATGAGTCGGCAGAATATAAAGCCGATGCCGTTGTTCTTGCAACAGGGCATTCTGCAAGAGATATATTTTATCTTTTACATAAAGAAGGTGTAAAACTTGAAGCGAAACAGTTTGCAATGGGAGTTCGAATTGAACATCCGCAGGTGTTAATTGACGAAATTCAATATCACACAAAAAAACGAGACGAGTATCTTCCCGCCGCAAGTTACAGTTTAACATGCCGGGTAAAAGACCGGGGAGTTTTTTCATTTTGTATGTGTCCCGGTGG
Source organism: Ignavibacteriaceae bacterium (assembly GCA_036795455.1). GTDB lineage: Bacteria > Bacteroidota > Ignavibacteria > Ignavibacteriales > Ignavibacteriaceae > DAIRET01. The sequence continues at coordinate 28,831 of DAIRET010000003.1, read as the reverse complement.
AATAATCGTACCGGCATCAACTGCACCGGGAGAATTGGTTTTAAACGGAATGTCTTTATCCAGAAGAAATTCACCTTTCGCTAACTCCGGTTTCGTTGCAGAAGTAAAGGAAGCTGATTACTATAACTCTGAATTGAAAGTTAATGAGTTTCATAAATACGGTGTGTTTGCCGGATTGGAGTATCAAAAATGGATTGAGAAAATTGCTTTTAACGCAGGCGGAGAAAAACAGACCGCTCCCGCACAAAGAGTAACCGATTTTATTAATCAAAAAATCTCAGGTTCACTTCCGGCAACTTCATATATACCGGGAATAGTCTCCGCTCCTTTACATGAGTTACTGCCGAAACCCATTTCTATTAGCTTGCAGAACGCACTGATCGAATCCGGTAAAAAAATGAGGGGTTATATTACGGAAGAAGCCGTTATTCTAGCTGCGGAAACAAGAACAAGTTCTCCCATTAGAATACCAAGGGAGAAAACTACTTTAATGCACTCTGAAATTGAAGGCTTGTTCCCGAGCGGCGAGGGTGCAGGCTATGCAGGTGGAATTGTATCCGCCGCAATAGATGGTGAAAACTGTGCCGATGCAGTCAAAAATTACATGGAAACATTGTGAAATTGATGCCGGGAAGATTGTCAACAGCAAAAATTAATAATTATGAAAACAGTAGTATTTTTAATCAATATACCGGGTAGATAAAAATGTCCTTTTACAGCAAATTCTCAAAATATTACGAAATGATTTTTCCCTACAGGGAAGTAACATATCAATTTTTAAAATCACATCTCAACAATGGTAGGAAAGCAATTCTTGATGTCGGCTGCGGAACCGGGCATTACTGCGGAAAGTTCGGTGATGAAGGTTTTACTATTACCGGTATAGATTTAAACGAAGAAATGATAATGTTCGCAAGAAACGAATATCCTTCTGCCGGGTTTTTCCAGTTGAACATGTTCGATATTGATAAAGTTGATGGTAGTTTTGATTTGATTTATTCTGTCGGTAATGTTGTCCCTCATCTGCCCAAAAATCTTCTGGCTGAATTTCTTGAAAAAGTCTATTCAAAATTGAACCCAAACGGCACATGGATTTTTCAAACGGTTAACTGGGACTTTGTACTTTTACATAATGAGTATGTTTTCCCGGACAGAGTGCTCGGTGAAGAAAAAATTACTTTCCGAAGGATGTATTCTTCAATAGATGAAGAGAGAGTTATTTTTGAAACAGCGTTAGATAAAAATGGTGAGTCTGTTTTCCGCGATGAAACAATTCTATATCCATTGCGAAGTGAAGGTTATATCGACCTCCACTTACTAAGCGGATTTAAGTTTAAAGGTCATTTTTCTTCATTTGAAAGAGGGTCTTTTAATCCCAATAAAGATTCTGCAAATATTTTAGTTTTTAATAAGCCGGAAGAGTAAAGTAAACCTATGTCGTTATTATCGATCTTTTCGTTAATCGCAATAACCGTAATTCTTATCGGTGTTGCCATCGGTAGATACCCGGTTTTACGAATGAACCGCGCTACGATTGTTCTTGTAGGAACTGCGATACTTATTTTCGCAGGGTCAATTTCTCTTGAGCAGGCTTTTCTTTCTATTGACTTGCATACAATCACCCTGCTTTTTGCGATGATGATAATTAATGTCAATTTACGCTTGTGCGGTTTTTTTGATCTTATAACCAAAAAAGTAATTCTTCATGCCAAAACCCCAAGACAATTGTTGACGCTTATTATTTTTTCATCGGGGATTTTATCCGCAATATTTCTTAATGATACAATCGTTCTAGTTTTCACTCCGTTGGTTTTAGAGATAACAACAGCATTAAAACGGAATCCGATTCCTTACCTTGTTGCTACTGCAACAGCAGCGAATGTCGGCTCAACCGCAACTATAATCGGTAACCCGCAAAATATGATAATCGGGATTGCATCGGGTATTCCTTTTACAGAGTTCGCATTTTATTTAACTCCTGCTGCACTCGGGGGATTGGTAATAGACTGGTTTATTATAGTTATAATTTACAGGAAAGAATTTAAGAAAGAACGTCTCTTCTATCCCGATAATCAAAGAGTAAGATTATATCTTCCTTTATTCTACAAAAGCATAATCGCTTCGGTTATGATGATGATCGCTTTTATCCTTGGTGTTTCCGTTCCACTTGCTGCACTTGGAGGCGCATCATTCCTTTTAATAACAAGAAGGTTGAAACCGGAAAGAGTTTTCAGAGAAATCGATTGGTCGCTTCTTATTTTCTTCGCCGGACTGTTTGTTGTAACTGCCGCAGTGGAAACAAGCGGGTTAAGTAAACATTTATTTTCAACTGCAATCCCGTTTCTTGAAGACGGATTATTTTCATTCTCTATGACGGCAGCAGTAATAAGTAATTTGGTTTCCAATGTGCCGGCTGTTTTATTATTCAAGCCGGTTATTCCTTTAATGGTAGATCAAAACATGTTTTGGCTTACACTCGGAATGGCAACTACATTTGCAGGAAATCTAACACTGTTGGGTTCGGTTGCAAACTTGATAGTAGCGGAATCGGCTAAGTCCAGAGGTGTTCATTTATCTTTCGTTGAGTATTTGAAAGCCGGAATTCCTATAACTGTTTTTACTTTGTTATGGGGAATACTCTGGATGGGAATAGTATTTTAGCAAACCAATCGTTTTCATCCCAGGTAGAATTTAGTCTCAAGTTGTTTCTCAACAGGGTACTTGATGAATTCATCATTATATTCTTTAGCTTTTTCAAACCGGAGAAAAATTCCCCATGCAAGATTAGGAAAGAGATTCGCCAATGGTTTTGACACAGCAGGCGGGAAAGGATAAAAATTACTTCCTCCAAATTCTTTCAATGTATATCCGCCGGGAAAAATGTTATTTGCAAAACTCAGAAGGTCTTTTTTTGTCCAACCCCTAACATGCGCAGACCAGTTTTTTAGTTGTGTCGGCTGATTACCCAACAACAACAATAGTCTATTATGAAGAGCCGCAATGTTCGGTACACCGATAATAAATGAGCCACCAGGCTTTAGTATTCGTGATGCTTGATGAAAAACCCAGAAAATTTCTTTAAGGTGTTCAATAATCTGATTGGCAATAATTACATCTACCGAATTTGCATTGAAAGGATAAACATCTTTTTCAATATCGATAGTATGAACTGTGAAGCCCAAATGAATAAGTTCATCACAATAAGGCTTGTAAATCTCAACCGCATGAATACTTGCATCGGGAAAGATTTTCTTCGCAGTCTCAAGGTCAGTACCATGCCCGGCGCCAAGATCAACTATCAGTCCGGGATTGCTGCAGTTCCGAAGAAACTTCTCAATTATGTGTCTGCCGTAATTTAGCTCTTTGTCAATCATATCATTTTTATTGGTGATGAATAATACATTTCAAATTTAATCTATTTGTGCGGTTTTAAAAACTTTATTTCTCATTTAGTATTACTAAAAATTCTACCCCAATCAAACAACCACTATTCATTAAAGCCGGATATTCTCTTTTGTGTATTAAATGTCAAATCTCTATTTTCACAATTAGTTATCTACATTTTCCGGGCGTTTAAGATGAGAAGCGTAATAATTTTATTATCGATTTTATTAATCACGGTTTTAATTGTCAACATAAAGGGTGAACAATTGTTTTTAGAGAATAAAGAGAAGCGTAAAACGGTTTCAAAACAGGCTAAGTATTTATCTAAACTAAAAGAACTTGATAAATACTATTCTTCAAAAGAATTGGGAATAACTGTTGCGGGTGGAAAAACAACTTTCAGGTTGTTTGCTCCGCAGGCTGTGTCAGTCTACCTTTTTACTTTTAAAGAAGTTGAAGATGAATTCGGCAACAGTTTCGAAATGAAAATAGACCTGGATGGCGTTTGGGAAATTACTCTTGATGGCGAACTGTACGGCATGTTTTACGGTTTCAAAGTGCTGGCGACAAAGAAAGAAAAACTTAAAGATAAGCCCTTATGTATTGACCCTTATTCAAAAGCTGTTGCATCATTTACCGATTATGCTAACCCGCGTAAGTCAATTATCTATAAAGACGACTACGACTGGGAAGGGGATGAATGGATTAAAAGAGACTGGCGGGACCTCGTAATTTACGAAATGCACATTCGCGACATGACTGCCCACACTTCAAGCGGTTCAACAATGCCCGGCACGTACAAAGGATTAGTTGAAAAAGGCGTTGACGGAGGAATAAGTTATATTAAAGAACTCGGTGTAAATACAGTTGAACTTCTTCCACCGATGGATTTCGGAAGAATTGAAATCCCATACAGGAAAAACTTTATGGGAAAGTTCAACACATGGAATCCTTATGAAAGAAACCATTGGGGTTATATGACTGCTGCATTCTTCGCCCCCGAATCTTACTACTCCGAAAGCACAAATCATTTGGAGTGGAACAAATGGATTGGAGTGAAGGGAGAACAGGTAAAAGATTTTAAAGATATGGTAAAGGCGTTTCATAAAGAGGGGATCGCTGTTATTATGGATGTAGTTTACAATCACCTTTCGGAATATGAAATCGGCAACCTGAAGGAAATAGACAGGGAGTATTATTTCCGTTTGGACGGAAAAGGGCATTACATTGCTCAAAGCGGCTGCGGGAATGATTTAAAAACAGAACGACCGATGGTAAGACGATTGATTGTTGAAAGCATTCTTTACTGGATGACAGAATACCACATAGACGGCTTCCGGTTTGATCTCGGTAAATTAATAGATTGGGAAACAATCGAAGAGATAATACGCGAAGCAAAAAAAATCAATCCTTATGTAGTATTTGTCTGCGAACCGTGGGGCGGCGGCTACGACCCTGCAGGTTTCTCGCTTCGAGGCTGGGGAAGCTGGAATGATCAAATCAGGAACGGAATTAAAGGTGAAAATCCTTTCCATGGACACGGCTGGATTTTCGGCAAATGGTTCGGAAACAATGACCCGCAGAGAATTAAAAGCTATGTTAACGGCACACTCGTACGTGATAAGCATGGATTGTTTCAAAAGAAAGAGCATTCTGTAAATTATCTTGAGTCGCACGACGGTTATACGCTCGGTGATTTTATTCGCATCGGTTCGGGAGAAGTTGACCATCATAAAAAAATTAAAGATGTAGATTCATTTCAACTGCTTTCAGCAGAACAATTAAAACTGAACAAACTTGCAGCTCTCTTTTTAATGACATCACAAGGGATGGTGATGATACATTCCGGGCAGGAATATGCAAGAACTAAAGTTATTCCTTTCGATATTGACGTTCCCGATACAAATAAAGGGAGAATTGACCATAACACTTATGATAAAGACAACGAAGTAAACTATATTAATTATGAACACGCAAAGTCGAACAAAGAACTTCTTGATTATTACAAAGGATTGATCGAACTCCGCAACAAATATAATGCATTTAGAAGAGCAGACTACAAAGAAATAGAGTTCATGGAAACAAAAGATAACGAATTTGCACTCGGGTATTCTTTGAAATTTGAAAATGAAGAATTCATCCTTCTTTTTAATGCGAATCATAAGAAAAAACATGAATTTGAATTACCGGGAGGTAACTGGAGCGTACTTGTTAATCCCTACTTTGCCGGAACAATACCGCTTGATACAGTAAGCGGAAGTATAAAATTAGAGAAGTCAACCGGGTACGTGTTGAAAAAAGTAAAATAGCATTTAAATAGTAAACTTTTTCAAAGATTGCTCAATAGCATCTTTAAGCGTATTAAGGTTCACAGGTTTTTGAAAGATATATTCAATACCGAGTTCATTGTATGCAACTATTTCTCCCTTCCGTATATCGGCACTTAATACTATAACGGGTGGTTTCCCTTTTATCTCGGATTCGACAAGTTTTTTTACAAATTGATACCCGTCCATTTCAGGCATAACGTGGTCTGTTACAACAAGTGCAGGAGAATTTTCAACTACAGAATCAAAACCTTCCGCCCCATTCTTGGCGGTGATTATTTCGTATCCCGGCACAATACTCTTCAGCAGTTTTGAATACAGGATTCTGTCCGTATTGCTATCATCAATTAACAATATTTTTGCAGAGGCTTTCGGCAGGATAAATTTAAATTTTGTGCCTTTGCCCAATTCACTTTCAACCCGGATTCGCCCGCCATGTTTTTCAACAATTTCTTTTACAAGCGAAAGTCCGAACCCAGTACCCTTTTCGCCGGCTGTTCCTTCTGTTGTAAATTTGGATTCGATACTGAATATCTTCGATATGTTTTCCGGTGCAATTCCTACGCCCGAATCGGCTACGGTTATCTCAATAAAGCGTGGTTCGGGTGATTGAACGGCACTAATAGATATGACCCCGCCGGGAGGAGTAAATTTCAATGCGTTTGATACCAAATTATTAATCACTTGCAAAATCAAACCGGCATCGATAAAAACGAAATATTCATCCGTTAATTCATCCCGCAGGTTTATATCTTTCTTCATTGCAAATCCGAGAGATGAATTAATAGCCTTACGAACAATTTTGTTGACGGCAATTTTCTGCGGTTCAAATCTTATTCGCCCGGTTTGAACTCTTGTCCAATCCAGTATCGAATTAACAAGCGTCAGCATACTTTCGGAAGATTCTTTTATAAAGGAAACATACTGTTTCCTTTCGTCAGTTGTTAATTCATCATCATTCAAAAGCATATCCGTAAAGCCGAGAATCGAACTAAAGGGAGTGCGTAAATCGTGTGAGATAATCGAAATAAACTTGTCTTTTGCATCGTTCAGTTTTTTCAAATCATCTGCTGTTTTCTTTATCTCTGCCTCTGCATGCTTCTCAAGCGATATATCGCTTACAAGCCCGTACATCTTCTGAACCACACCGTCTTTATCCCGGATAACTTTTGTTTTGTTTCTTATCCAAACAATGTTTCCCGCTTTGTGAACAATGCGAAGCTCCATCTCCTCCATATTTTTATAGTAGTTCACAAACAGATTTTTCAATTTGTTTTTAACCATTAAAAAATCATCCGGATAGATAATTTTGAATATCAAGCGGGGATTCTTTAAATACTCTACTTGAAAACGCCCTGTAATTTTTTGCACTGATTGTGTAAAGAAAATGAGTTTCAGTTTATTATTAACCTGCTCAGCCATCCAGAAAAAGTCATCCAGGTTTTCAGTAATGCTTCTATACTTTTCTTCGGAATCTTTAATAGCCTGTTGTGTTCTTTTTCTTTCCGTTATGTCGCGTGCAAGAATAACAGAAAAACTTTTTGTATCAAATTCAAACGATGTGGTAGAAATTTCGGCATGAAACTTCGACGCATCTCTTTTTTGTGCCAGAAAATCATATTGAATTGATGATTCTTTTCCTCCCGCCTTCCCCAGGTACTCTGAAAATCTTTCTCTATCAGTTTCCGTTGCAATTGAATTAACGGGTGTATCGATTAATTCGGTAACGCTTTTATAACCGAACAACTCCAGGAAGGAATCGTTAGCAAGAATGAATTTCCCGTTTTTCTCAATTGCTATCCCGTCATTAGATGCTTCGAATATCTTTCGCATCATCGATAGTTCTTGCTCTGCTTCTTTCTTTTGAGTTATGTCGGTAAATATTCCGCTGAATATTTTTTTAGATTCATCAATATCTTTTGAAATCGAAAAAGTGCCAAGCACAAAAACCGTTTCACCGGAGCTCGTAAGAAAAGCTAATTCGGTGGTATAGGTTTTTGCATTGTAAATGTTCTTCTGGTTGAACTTTTTTTGCTCGATAAATTGAGGTGCAATAAGGTCCGAAATATTTTTCTTGAGGATTTCTTCTTCGTTGTAACCAAGTGTACTGCAAAAAGAAGGATTGGCGTATGTTATTATCCCATCACTGTTGTAATTACAGATCAATTCGGCTGTTTTCTGTACTATGTTCCTGAACCTGTCCTCCGATAAGCGGAGTGACTTTTCTACATTTTCTTTCTCGGTTATATCTGTACATACGACAATGATTACCTTATTGTCCCCGTCTATCCATGTAGTTGAAAAGGTAATATCGCAGGTTTTCTTCTCTTTTGTCTTTGAAATGATCGACAACTTAACTTTGAAATTGTTCTCTTCTTCCAGCGAAGTTAATATTTTCGCAAAAGAGATTTCATCATACGCTTTAGTTACTTTCCCGAATAACTTCCCGTATACTTCGCTTCTTGTATAACCGAAAAGCAAGTCCGCACTTTTATTCCAGAATACTATTTTCCCGCTTAAGTCAAGTCCCACAACCGCATCGGTAGCCGTTTCTGTTATTGTTTGGTAATATCGTAGTTCTTCGATTTGGTTCTTATATTTTTTTCTTTCTTCGTAATGAGGTGTAATATCGTTAAAGAATAAATAGACGTGTTTAAAATTGTTATTACCGTCAATAACCGGGTGGGTAATCCCCGAATACTGTTTTAGTTCCCCCTTAACCTGCAGCTCAACAAGAAAAGATTGTTTTTGTAAATCCCTTTTTGATTTATTAAAAAGTGTTACGACTTCTGCCGCGATGTCGTTATACAACACTGTCGAAATGTGTTTGTTTACAAGGTTCCCCTTTTTTGATGTGAATTGGTTAATGTCTCTTCCCCCGATTAGCTTCACATTACAATCAACATCAAGTATTAAAACAATGCTGTAGGATTGCAAAAGAACTTGTTCAAAAAAATCTTTCGTTAATAATGATTCATCAAACCTGGCACGCGGAATTATGCTTAAGTCTTCAACAATTAAAAACCCGCCTTTAAGAATTCCATCTTCAAAAAATGAAGTGCCTTTAAGAATTATCGATATTTCCCTGCCGTCTACTGCTTTGATGTTTTTAATTTCTCTTTCAAACGGAGCCCCGCCTTTCAATTTTTGTATTTCGGCATTAATTGGCTCTTGCATGAATAATTCGTTACTCAACAGGTTATTCCCGTGCAGTTCGGAATCATCATTTAATCCCGGCAAACCGAATTTTTTCAGGTTCTCATTAACATAAACAACATCAAGATTCTCATTAAAGTAAAGTATACCAATGGGCAGCAAGCCGAAATACTTGAAGGAATCGGCTAATAAAACTGTTTGATTATTTTTATCGATATTAAAATCCATTTTGAAAAGGAGTATTCTTTTGTCGGCAATAATACACTATTCGGGTGAAATAATCAATCACGGCATAAATGTTTTGTGTTCGATTTCAAATCTTTCGGCTTGCCACCCATTATTTTAAAATATGTACTTGAACAAAAAGAAAATAAATCAGATATTGAGAACAAAAAAAAGAGATATTATATGGCAGCAAAACAACCTAAAATGTTTGTGCTTGATACAAACGTAATTCTTCACGACTCATCTTGTATACATCAATTCCAGGAAAACGATATTACAATTCCACTTGCAGTAATAGAAGAAATAGATTACTTCAAACGGGGCAGCCAGGTTATTAACCTGAATGCCAGGGAGTTTACACGTACACTTGATTCAATTACGGGGAATGCTATTTTTAACGGCGGTGTTTCGTTGGGCAAAGGAAAGGGGAAAGTTCGCATTGCAATCACCCGCAGCCTTAGTAAGGAAATAAGCGATGTGTTTAAGGATGATAATCCCGACCATCGAATTTTAAGCGTTGCGTTCGACCTTAAGAAAAAATATTTGAATAAAAGAATTGTTATTCTTGTTTCTAAAGATGTAAATCTCAGAATGAAAGCGAAAGCCCTCGGTATTCAAGCCGAAGACTATACAACCGACCGGGTTTCAAGTATTGAGGAGTTATATAGCGGGAAGGAAACAGTTGAGAATTTTGACCCGGACATTATCTCACGCTTCTACAAAATGCCTTTTGAAATCAACGCAAAAGAAATAATGAATAACTCCAACGCGGAGTTTGTTCCCAACAAATATTTTATCTTTAGAAATGATACCAATTCCGTACTGGCGTTCTACGACCAGGCGAAAGAGGTTTTTAGAAAAATCGATAAGGTGCCGGCATACGGAATTAAACCACGGAATGCCGAACAGACTTTTGCTATTGATGCACTTTTAAATATGGATATTCCGCTTGTTTCAATAACAGGTAAAGCAGGAACAGGGAAAACTCTTTTGGCATTGGCGGGTGGGTTACAGATACGAAAGTATTACCGGCAGATTTATGTAGCGCGACCTGTAATTCCTCTCAGTAATAAAGATATAGGTTATCTTCCGGGTGATGTTGAAAGCAAACTTGCTCCTTACATGCAGCCTTTGTGGGATAACCTGAAAGTAATCCAGGATCAGTATTCCGAAACCGACAGAAACCATCAAATTATAAACCAGTTAATTAAAGATGACAAACTTGCTATTGAGCCGTTAAGTTACATTCGCGGTAGAAGTCTTCAAAGAATTTTCTTCATTGTAGACGAAGCACAAAACCTAACCCCGCACGAAATTAAAACTATAATCACTCGTGCAGGCGAAGGAGCGAAACTCATTTTAACGGGAGATATTTACCAGATTGATCATCCGTATCTTGATTCGCAGTCAAACGGGTTATCCTATTTAATAGAGCATTTCAAAGGGCAGCGGTTGTATGCACATGTTAATCTTGAAAAAGGTGAGCGGTCAGAACTTGCCGAATTAGCAAGTAATTTATTGTAAAAGACTAAACAGAATTATTATTTACAAAGCGGATACTTAGCATCCGCTTTGCAGTTCGGTTTAAGCCGTAAACATTAACAGCGTAGGTTTCCCCTTGCAAAATTCTATTTTTAAGAATAATATTGAACCGTTAATTCTTATTATTACAGCTACTGAAATCTTACTGGAGATAATTTATGAAAAAAGTTTTGTTGGTTCTTATAACTGCGGTATTGTTCAACGGGTGCCTTCTTTTTCAAAAAGTATCCTATGAAATAACGTTGACCGGAAAAACGAAAGGACACGCAGAAATCACTTTTCACGACATAAAATCGGATGCAATCGGTAACCGTGAGTTTGAAGAAGATAAAACTGCTCTTTTCGATTATATGTTGAAAAGCGATGACTTTGTTCTATCCCAAGCAGACGAAGGGAAAGAAATCACTGCAAGAAATCTATTCATAGAAGATGATAAACTAACCGGCAAAGTAACATATAACTTCACAGACATATCAACCGTTGAAGGAATTCAGTACCAGGATGGTTTTTATTTCCTCACCTTAAGTCCTAAGGACAGTATTATTTCTACAAACGGACAGATAGTAACATCAAAAGAGTATAAAAGAATTCTTTGGGATAATACTTTCAAAACATTGAAATTTGAAATGCTTCCCGACGTTACATCATCAGACGTACGGGACCTAAAGCCGTTTTTGAAAGACAATTAATCTTAACTAACTACGATGCCCCTTTTTGTAGAACTGCTGTTCCCGCTTCCGTTTAGAAAAGCATTCACTTATAAAGTGCCGGAAGATTTGGTTGATGCTGTTCAAATCGGGGTTAGAGCGGTTGCCCCGTTCGGTAAAAGAGTAATCACCGGGTTTATAATAAACACTCTTGAAAAAGTTGAATCCGATTTTGAAATTAAAGAAATCCAAGATATAATAGATTCAATACCTATCGTAGCGGGGAATGATTTTAAGTTTTACGAATGGCTTGCTGAATACTATCTTTGCTCTACCGGGGAAGCATTAAAACTTGCCGTTCCGCAGGGGACTGATATTCAATCGAAGAAAAGAATAACTGCGGATACGGTTTACTGCACAAAACTCTTTCATGAAGAAAAAAGAAAAGATTCCATCCGGGGGAAATTACTCCATGTTTTAATTGACCATCCATCAATTTCTATTTCGAAGCTGCAAAGGGAAATAAATAAAAAAAATATTTACGGTCCCTTGAGAACGCTCGAAAGAGATGGGGCAATCTCCATTCACGATGAGCCGGAGAAACCGAAAGTTCAAGCTAAAAGGCTAACCTTCGTTAAACTTGCAAAACCGGTGGAGGAGGTATATGATGCTATTCCCGAGTTGGAGCGAAGGGCTTCAAAGCAGGTCGCAGTACTGCTTAAGCTGATTTCTTCAAAAGATAAAGAAATTCCTTTAAATGAATTCCTGGAGAATAACGGGTTTAATCTTAGTTCAGTTTCTTCGCTGGTAAAAAGAGGACTTGTAAAAACTTTTCCGAAGGAAATTGAAAGAAAACACATATCCCTCTATTCCGAAGAACACGTAGAACTAAAGCCAACTGCAGGGCAGCAATCGGTTATCGATGAAGTTACTCCGGTTCTATCTGCCGGTGATTTTAAAGTATACCTTCTACATGGCGTTACGGGAAGCGGTAAAACACAGGTTTATATCGAACTTGTAAAAAAGACTTTGGCACTTGGCAAAACAGCTATTATCCTCGTACCTGAAATTTCACTTACTCCGCAGATAACAACGAGATTGTTTAATAACTTCGGTGATACGGTAGCACTTATTCACAGCAAAATGTCGCCCGGCGAAAGATTCGATTCATGGCAAAAGATACTGAAGGGGAAAGCGAAAGTGGTTGTCGGTGCCCGCTCCGCTCTCTTCTCCCCAATGAAAAATATTGGCTTAATTGTAGTTGACGAAGAACATGACTCAAGTTACAAACAGGATGAATCCCCGAAATACCAGGCAAGAGATGCTGCTATTATTAAAGCAAAATTTTCAGGTAGTCCTATTATTCTTGGTTCTGCTACCCCATCTGTCGAAAGCATGTTCAATGTTCATCTGAAAAAGTTTTCATTATTGAAATTACCGGAACGTATTGACGATGCAAAACTCCCGCGCATCACGCTTGTAAATGTAATCGAAGAGAAGAAACGAAAACGGATGGAGAATATATTTTCTCAGACTCTACTTGAAAAAATCGACGACAGGCTGAAGAAAAAAGAAGGGGTAATTATTCTTCAAAACAGAAGGGGGTTTGCAACACAACTCTACTGTGTTGATTGCGGCGAACTTGAAACATGTAATAACTGCTCCGTATCAATGGTTTATCATATAAATCAAAATTTACTGCAATGCCATTACTGCGGATTTACACGTAAAGTGCCGGAAGCATGCTCAAACTGCGGCTCGAAACAATTAAAATACTTTGGCACAGGTACCGAACGGGTTGAAGATGAATTAGCTTATTACTTTCCGAATACAAGTATAAGCCGCGTTGATTCCGACTCAATTTCTAAAAAAGGCTCGCTTGGAGAAATACTGGCTAAATTTAAAAGCGGTGAAACAGACATTCTTGTCGGTACACAAATGGTTGCAAAGGGATTAGATTTTTCTCGTGTAACTCTTGTCGGGGTTGTATCTGCCGAGACAAGTCTTTGGCTGCCGGACTTTAGAGCCGATGAACGAACATTCCAATTATTAACACAGGTCTCCGGTCGTGCAGGACGCAGCAAGGTTGAGGGTGAAGTGTTAATCCAAGCCCAGAACCATAAACATTTTGCGCTTCAAAAAGTGCTTGAAAACGACTACGATGGTTTTTATAAAAAAGAGATTGCCGACCGTGAGAGAATGGGCTATCCTCCATTTACAAGGCTTTGTTTGATCGAAATGAAAGATAAAGACCACGGGAAAGTAAAAAGGGGAATAACTGATTTCTACAATGAACTTTTAGCATATAAAAAGTATGTTAAAATAACTCCCCCTTCCACAGCCATAATTGCAAGATTAAAAGGAGAATACCGTTACCAGGTTTTAATTAAGAGTAACCGCTCGGAGGATCCGGGTGGAGCGGTGTTACGGACTGCGGTTACATCCGCCGAAGCAGAGTTTAAGAAAAAGTCATCAATAAGAGATATTCCCGTTTCAATTGACATTGATCCGCAAAGCATCATATAAGTTTAAGAATTAATAAAGCATTTTAATTCTACATCAAGGATGGAAAATCCCCCGTTAATTGTTAATTTGTAATGGTTGATTTGACTAATATCTTTATAAATAATGAGAATACTTTTTTTATTAATAGCCGCTCAGTTTACTCTTTTCGGTAATGCTGATTCATTATCGTTTCCACCGGATTCCTTGATTGCCCCGGTTGATTCTGTAATGGTTGACTCTGCTTCAGTAATTACTGCGGCTCCCGATACTATTATCAGCATATTTATTCCACCCATGTTTAATGGAAGTAATTTTGTTTCGAACGAAGAGGTTTTAAAAAGCGATTATCGTTATGCAGGCGATTTAATAAATCTTTTTCCCGGGACATCAATCAGGCATCTCGGCTTTTATAATCAACCGAACGAGGTCTCTATTTACGGTTCAGGTTTTAATAGTGTCGGTTATCTTGAAAACGGTTTGCTGTTAAACGACAGGATGAAAAACTATTACGATTTGAATTACATCCAAACTGAAGATATTGACTCAATTGAAATCATTCCGTCTGTGCGGAGTTTTATGTACGGACCGGACAATAACGCAGCCTCAGTAAATTTTATTACAAAGAATTTTATTCCGCCAGCCCCTTACTCAAGAATTAAATACTATGAAGGTCCTTTTGAAGAAGCGATGGTTGATGCTCAATTCAGCATCATGCCCTACAAAAAAATGAATGTTTTTGTTGATATTACAAATAGGAAATCGGGGAACAGTTACTCAAATACGGAATCTTCTTTGTGGCAGGCGAAAGTTAAACTGAAATATTTTTTAAGTAATAGCATTAACATATCGGCAGACTACTTTTATAACAAAGCCGACTTCAGTTTGAATGGAGGCATTGCAGTTGATTCATTGATTGATTTGGATCTGGATATCAATTACTATTTATACAATGAACGTCTCGCCCCTGTATTGTATTCAAACAGGTATCAGAAAAACAAACAGCATTTGTTCCAGTTGCGGTTCCTTGCAAGTTTGTTCGATGCTTCACATTCGGATTTGAATTTTTATTACAAATTCAATCTTGATGAATTCAGGCAGAATGAGAATGGAACAGTTACTTCCATCCCGTCGGTTTTATCGGACGACAAACAAAAAATACTCGGCGCTAATTTGAACCAGCGGTTAGAGTTGGGATTTCTTTCTCTTCATCTTTCCAGCTTTTACGAACATAGGATGTTTTTACCCAACACCGCAATAGAATGGTACAAGAACAATCTACTCGGTTTTTCCGGTTCATTAACTTTCAACTTTAACGACCTTGGAATTGCTCCCTCTTTCTTCACAAAGACACTTCACTACGATTCAAAAGTTTATAATGGGGTTGGCGGAGACGTTTCCATTTCTGTAATTGAAAACAGTAAAATCTATTTCGGAGTCAGCAGATACGAAAGACTGCATTTGTATTATCCCGGTATAAGTGATAAACCTTACGTGTTGAACGCAGAAGCCGGAGCAGAATATCAGCTTCCGTTTGGAAGAGTAAAATCAACTTTCTTCTATAAAAAATATAGCGGGGAATATTTTTATTACATTAGTCCAACCGAAGTAGCAGCATTACAACCGAAAGACGATTTCGGTGTATCGATTTATACTGCCTTAAAGTACTGGAAAATTGAACTTGAATTGACGGGCTCGTTTTATAAATCGAATTACAGTGTAAACATTACAAAACCGTTACCCGATTTTTCTTTCAACACCGGTTTGTGGTATAAAGATGTTTTGTTTGATTCAAGCCTGAATTTGAAAAGCGGGTTCAAATTCTATTTCAACGGTAGTAGGAGCTTTTCTGGTTATGATTTCAATGCAATGCGAATTCTCTACCGGCTTGATAAACCGGAAATCGGAGCTTCGGCAACTATTGATTTTTTCCTTGCGGGAGAAGTTAAAGAGACGGCAATAATTTATTTTACATGGGAGAATTTTTTGGATAATCAATATTATATTACACCATATTACCCGATGCCGCGAAGAGGTATCCGGTTCGGAATATCATGGGAATTTTTAAATTAATTGGTAGATAGAAAATGAAAGTAGTTATCGGTGCCGATCACGGCGGTTTCGAACTTAAAGAGGCAATTAAACAGTTTTTAATTAAAAATAATTTCGACGTTACAGATGCGGGGAATCTTGTTTACGATGCAAATGATGATTACCCGGATTTTGCAATTGCTGTTGCGGAAAAAGTTGCTTCAAGTAATTACGATAAAGGAATAATTATCTGCGGCAGCGGTGTGGGTGCTTGCATAGCAGCAAATAAAATCAATGGAGTTAGAGCTTCTGTTTGCCACGATACTTATTCCGCAAGGCAGGGTGTTGAACACGATAATATGAATATGCTTTGTCTCGGTGGTAGAATTATCGGCATTGAACCGGCTTATGAAATTGTAAAAGCATTCGTTAATGCTCGCTTCAGCAATGAAGAACGGCATGTCAGGAGATTGAACAAAGTACTTGCCCTTGAGAAGTAATTATTATTTCCCGGCGTTTATCGAATTGCTATAAACATTAAGCAATTTATCCATATGAACTTCGAGAGCGAAATTTTCTTCAACTCTTTTTCTTGCCGCATCTCCCATCTCATTTCTTTGTGAAGGAGATTGGACCAGTAGTTCAATTTTATCCGCCAGTTCTTTCCAGTTTTTCTTTTCAAACAGGAATGAAGTAACGCCATCAACAGCTATATCAAGAATACCGTCGGAATTAGAGCAAACAGAAGGAAGCTTCATCGCCATTGCCTCTACAAGCGCAAGTCCGAAAGCCTCGGCATGCGAAGGAAAAACAAATACATCCATTGCAGATAAAACGTCGCGGGTATCGCTTCTGAAACCTGCAAATATTATGTTCTGTAATTTTCTTTCGGCAGCCTTCTGTTTTATGTGTTCGGCGTAATCTCCTTCGCCTTTGCTTGCTTCACCAACTACAATGAATTTAAGATTATCATACTTGGCGGATAATGATTCGGCGGCGGATAAAAATTCTTCATGTCCTTTACCGGGACTAAATCTTGCAAGCATACCGATAAGCAATTCATTTTCTTTTATTCCGAATTCGTCTCTTATTCCTTTACGATTAGCCTGCAGCGGATTAAAATTCTCAAGCGGAATTCCATTGTGAAGTAACTGAACCTTATCTTCACTTAAAGGACATGTTTCAACGAGGTTTTTCTTTATTACTTCACTAATTGCAATCGCAAACGAGACTCTTTTATACAGCCATTTATGAAAAAAATCTTTTTTAATAACAAACGAGCCGACATGTTTTGTAAGCAGCAAGGGAGCGGTTGATTTAATCATCTTCAGAGCGGGGACAAGCACCCATAAATCTTTGGATGCATGGCTATGAATAATATCGTAATTGCCGTTGTTTAATATTTCTTTTAAAAGAAAAGCTTCAAGGGGATGAAAATACCTTGAAGTTTTAATCGTGTGTATTAAAATATTCAAACTGTTCGACTCAAGATGAATTCTTGACTCCGGGTAACAAAGTATCTCTACTTTAATATCCCGTGCAATAAGCTGTTTTACGGTTGTAATGAAATACATCTCCATACCGCCCCAGCTTCTGGACAAACATGAACACAATACTTTCATGGTGTGAATCGAATGTTAATAAATCCTTTTCATTTTTGCATTTTTATAGTAGTGCATTAATATCTCGTCGAAACGGTAACCGTTCTCGGACATTACAGCCGCGCCTATTTGACAAAGCCCTACTCCGTGCCCCCAGCCGGCACCGAAAATTACAAACCTCTGCGGAACACTCTCTTTAACTTCTTCCTTTTCAACAACTATTGCGGAACTATACAAATGAGAATTAGAGAGCACTTTACGGATTTCCAATTCTTTCCCGATAGTTAAAGTTTTCTTGGTCCCAACAATTTTCATTTTTGTTAATCGTGCCGATGGTCCCCTTTCAACGGGAATTAAATCTATAATTTTACCGAAGTCAAAACCGGTTTTTTTATTTATCAATTCTGAAATTTCTGCTTGAGTATATTCAACTTTCCATCTATAAAAATCGGTTGTCTCCTGGTCATAGTCGAGTAAAACCTGCGACAGAACTTTTTTATCCGTTGTATTGCAGAAAGCGGGTGGGGAGGTTTTAATCCACTTAACAGCATTTGCCTCTTTTGTTAAATCCATGTTGTAGTTATCCGGTTCATATTTATAATCGATAACCGGAACGAGGTAAGGAAAATGTTTCGGCTCCCATACATTTTCAAATGCTTCGGTAACACCGCCGCACGCTTTGAAAAAACGGGTATCACAAACTGCCTCGTTATCGTCAACCAAAACAAGCCCGCGTGTTTCCGAAACTGCCTGACGTGCAACGTCTGTGAATACTTTTGTTGTACCCTGGTATCTCTGGCAGTGATCATCGGCGCACACATCAAACAGGACATGATCTTCCCTGTCGTACCATTTAATCAGTTCATCACCGGATTCAATCTGCCTTACATAAGAAATATTTTCTTTCTTTATAGATTGTGATTTTTCAATCTGAGCCAGAAGCCAGCTTCTAGAAATTACCGAATGTGCTTTCAGCAGTTCCAGTGTACACTTGGCGCTCATCTCGGAAGAGATTACACTCGTCAAAT
The DNA here is from genome assembly GCA_036795455.1 of Ignavibacteriaceae bacterium. Classification (GTDB taxonomy): domain Bacteria; phylum Bacteroidota; class Ignavibacteria; order Ignavibacteriales; family Ignavibacteriaceae; genus DAIRET01. Next base: position 10,388 of record DAIRET010000003.1, on the reverse strand, counting down.
AGTCTTCTATTGAAAGGATATTTACGGCGGTTACTTTTCCGTTATCAATAACAAGTTTCAGTGAGCCGTTAAAACTTTGTTTCTCTTTTCTTTCCCAGTGAAATTGAACCCCGATCACAACATCTCTTAATGTGAAGTATTCGGTTTCCGGTGCTGAGGGGGCAAAGTAAACTTCGTTTTCAAATATATACTTATTTTGTTTGTCCGAAACCACCAGTTTATTATTCACAATTTCGCATTTGAATCTGCCGGACAAAGTTTGTCCGCTGAAGTCAACTTCAAAATCGCCATATAGTTCAAAAACAATTTTTTTTTCTGTTAGTATTCCAACACTTATTTTGGGTTCTGTCATATTTTCCTGCCTATTATTCAATCTTTTACAATCAAAATATATGCAGACAAATTTTTAATTCAAAAGTTTGACGACGCATTTATTATATTAATGTGGAATTTTTAAGAAATTTAGCCGGTTGTTTTTTTTAACATATCAACCCAATAGTAAAACTTTTTATGATAAATAATGAAGCTGAATAAAAACGCTGCCCTTGCACTGGCGATACCGTTAATTATATTCTTTTTACTATCACGAATAGGGTTAATAAATATAAATTTTTCCACCATGCTGTATTTTATATCAATGCTTTGCGGTTTTTCAGTTGTATTGATTTTATTCGGAGAAAAGAAAAGAATTCTGCTGTTTAGCGGGACAGCTCTTTTTTTAGGCGGGTTTGTTATGTTGATTAAAGATAGCTATATCTTTACAAACAGTTCAGATCTATTTCTTCCCGCAATCGTTTTAATCATTGGGATTGGAATGCTTATCCTATACATAGAGGATACAAAAACAACTTCATTTGCATATGCAGCAATTATAATAACCAGTTTCGGTATAGGATTTATAATCAAAACCGATTCCTTTTCGATTGGTAAATTCCTTTCCGCAATCGGGGGAATAATTGCAGAAAGCTGGATTTTACTTCTAATTACTTTTTTGTTAGCGGCAATTATCTTCTCCCTCTACAAAAAGTAGAAGGAGATTAAAATTTACTTCAAGTTGACCGTACCGGTAAAATAGATACGGTTAGAAATACGACCGGCTCCCTCAAGCGGTTCTTCAGTAATATAAACCGATAGAACAGATGAATCTTCCGGCTTCGGTAGTCCACTCAAATTATAGTACTTACCTGCAACAACATCTGCGGGCATATCAACCATAGTGAAAATTTCACCGTATTTAAACCAAAGTTTGTAAATCTTATTAGCTTGTAACTTGGGTAAATTTGATAGTTGTATAATACCTGTACCCACTGCCTGATCGATAAAAATCTTTCCGGTTGCCCCTGCATTTTTTTCAGTCCCGGTTAAATTAACAAGCAGAAGGCTGTTTGAATTTAATATGCTTGAAATCGTTTTGTCGTCTGCAATCGATTCTTTTATTGTTGAAATATCCTGCTTCAACAAGGATGCGCTTTGTTCGGTTGTCTCCTTAATTTGTTTCGACAACATGTAATAAACAGCTACGATACCCGCTCCAAGAAGTAGGAATAAAACCAATATTGTAACAAAAGAAACGCCCCCTTTTACTACCACAGGCTGAACCGGTGTTTGCACTGGTGCCGGTATAGGTTCCGGTTTCTTTTCCGGTTCCGGTATTATTTCGGGTTCCGGTTGTACTTCATATTTCTTTAAATAATCATCGAGCGATTTGGCTTCGATATCCTCTTTCGGTTCTTCAACCGGTTCAAGTGTTGCAAGATCAATGTTTTCAGGTTCTTCCGGTACACTTTCAATTATTTCTGCTTCCGGTTGTTTCTCTTCTTCTATAACCTTCTCTGCTTCGGCTTTATCCAGTTCTTCTATTGATACCGATTCAACAGCTTCAAATCCTTCCGGTAGAGTGTTCTTAAAAGCAGCCGGTTTCTCTTCAACTTCTTTCTGCTCTTTCTCAAGGTCCTTACGCATGTTAATCTGGGTATCTTGCTTTCTTGCTCCAAGACTTCTGCTCAAAGATGCCGAAACAAGGCTAAACTCTTCTTCCGGTGGTTGCGGTGTTTCTTCAGATGCCTTTTGTTCTTCTATTAAAGTCCCGGAAACTTCTTCCGGTTGAATATTTTCTTCCGGAATTAAAACCGGTTCTTCTTCAACTGAAGCTACAGGTTCTTCAATTACCGGCTCTTTAGGAATTTCAGTTTTAACCGGTTCAACCGACTTGGTAGGACGCTTCTGTTCCTTAAGCCGGTATAATTTTCGCGCTATTTGATCCTTAACACGGATATCGGGATTTTCAATATCAAGGAATGAAACAAGAAGCGAGGAAAGATTTTGATATTCGCCAAGTTCCTGCCACATAAAATCGCCGCCGCCTTCAATATAGCCGAGCATTTTTTCATATTCTTCTTTATCAAGGCTGCCCAATGCAAATGCATACATTAAAGAAGTAAAATCATTTGAAGATTTGGTAGTATTCATTATTCTTCTCCCTTCAAAAGATTATCTTTAAGACTTTCGAGTGCAACCTGGATTTTAGATTTTACAGTTTGAACCGGTATTTTTAATCTCTGCGAGATTTCACTTATTGTTAAGCCTTCATAATAACCGAGGTATAAAACATACTGCTGGGCATCGGTAAGTTTGTGAAGTGCATCTTCAATATTTTCTCTTATACTTGAAGCGGTTTTCAAATCAAGGTCATCTATTTGGGGTGAAAGATGCGGAAGGATATAATTGTTCTCATACTCGTCGTTATAAACCGGGTAACTGCTTTCACCGTTTCTTTTTCTTCTCGCCGTATCAATAGCCTTGTTTCGTGCAAGGGTAACAAGCCAGCAATAAGCATTAGAGGTTTTGAAATCAAAGAAATTGATTTTTTGCCATACTATAACAAAAACATCAATCAAAATAGTTTCTGCTTCCTTCGGGTCTTCAACTATTTTTTTAATTAAAGAATAAAGAAGCGGTGAATATCGATTATATAAAGTTTCAAGCGCCCGCGAATCATAATTCGCTACTCTTTGAAGCACTTCTATATCTGTTAGAGATGATAAACCGACTGCCAATCTAAAACTCCGAGTTTTTTATTATTAATTGCAAAACTAAAACTAAGTTAATTAAAACGCAATTAAATTTGATAAATATCTTACATCAACCCCGTTTTTATATGGGTAACGCAATCTTCAATTGAGCTAAAGCATTTGATTAATCCCGCTTTCCGCTTCTCAATAAGAATTCTTTCCTCCATTACACCGACAATCTTTTCCCACATTGCCGAATGACACGCCACCGGTTTTTCCTTTTCAACTCCCTTATTCGCAAACTCCCATACTGCCGCCAATTCAAGCAGCGTCCCGGTACCGCCTTCCAAAATAATAAACGCATCACCGGTTTGAATTAATTTTGTTATCCTTTCAAATAGAGAAGTACATTTTATTTCTTCTGTTAGATGGCGGCTCGGTTTCGCCTTAAAGGTTGTAACGGTTACCCCGATTGCTTTGCTTCCGAGTTCAACAGCTCCTTTTGATACCGCATCCATAACACCCCGGTAACCGCCAGTACAAACATCAAAACCTTCCCGTGCGAGCATCTTTCCCAATTGATATGCGGTTTCATATTCCGGTTCCCCAATTGTAGGAATAGAACTGCCGAAAACTGTTACTACTTTATTCATCGCGCATCAAATCATCTCGGAAAGGAGTTCCTGCCGGGGCTGGGGAATAACAACTTTATTTACAAGAAGCCCTTTTTCTTCAATCACCATGCTGCCGGCATCAACCGCACTTCTAACTGCTGCTACTTCACCTGTTAAAGTACAGAATGCTTTCCCGCCGAGAGCCATTGCAAGACGTATTTCGATAAGTTCAACCTTTGCCGCTTTAACGGCAGCATCAGCCGCTTCAATTAATGATGCTACGGAAAACGATTCTATAATACCGAGAGCTTCAAGCATTTCAACATTCGTGTGCCCGGATAAAGCCGGGAAAATAGCACTGTGAACGTTCGGTATAACAAAATTATCAATCACCCCGAAGCCTACTAATTCAACTGCGGCTTCAACTGCCGAATTGACAGCGGCAACATCTCCGCCTATTAAGGTGATATACTTCCCTGAACAGATTGTCCGCGAAAGTATAAGTTCTACATTTGAAGTTTTAAGCATTATATCGGCGGCTTGCATACCGGATGCAATACTTCCCAGTTCAATCAATCCAATCGAGTTTTTTTCTATCATAATTAGTTCCTATTCAATTAAAATTACTTCTCGCTTCTTGCTTCTAACTTCTCACCCTAATAAAACCATCCCCGACATGTGAAACAGTTCCGCTTATGGATGCATGAATATTAGCTCCGAGTTTACCATCCGGTACTTTTGCTATCAAATCCCCTTTCGACACTTTATCACCTGTATTTACAACCGGGACAGTTGTTTCGCCGATATGTTGTTTCAACAATATTTTTACGCTTTCAGGCTCCGGCATTTTATTTACAAACGGCGTATGAACATTATAATCATCAAGCCGTAACTTCTTTATTAGTTGTTTCAACGGAACTCTTCTTCCGTTTTTCATCGGGTGAACTTTTACGGGCTTTGTCTGTACATATTTCACACCCGACTTTCTCATTTCTGTTTTCGCCCTGTCGCAAGCTTCTTTGGGGTATAGGTCTTCGGGACAAGCATAAAGAGTACACAATCCACATGCACAGCACAATTCAGCCATCTGGTTCCAAACAGATTCACCAGTTTTTGTAAATCCGAGTGAACGCATTACTTTATGCGGCTGCACGTCGTAACCAAGCAGGTATCGCGGGCAAAATTCAGTACAGTAGCTGCATTGATCACAAGCTGATTTACCTATCCGGTGCCAGTTCTTTTCCGGCTGGTTTTTTCTTTTAACAAGGTAATGGTCTACAGGTAAAAGAATGAACCCCGCTGTTGTTTTTGTAACCACATCATCCAGGTTGAAAGTAAATTGTCCCATCATTACACCACCGATAAAAACGCCGAACTCTTTTATTTTTGCTCCGCCGGCAAATTCAATTACCTCTCTATATGTTGTTCCAATCGGCACAAAAAAAGTTGAGGGTTTTTTTACAGCACCCGTTACTGTAACTATTTTCTCTGTAACCGGGATACCCGCATCGGCTCTTGCAACATTAAAAAGAGTTTCTACATTATTTACAACACATCCGACATTAAGCGGAATACCGGCTGCCGGTATTAACCGTTTTGTAGCTTCGTAAACCAATTCATATTCATCGCCGGAAGGATAGAAGTCGCCCAAACCGGTGAATTCTATGTTTGTCTTTTCAAGGTGCGGTTTTATAGCTTCAATTGCGTTTACATTTTTATTTTTAATTCCGAAATACCCTTTGCGTGCCGAAGCGCTTTCAAGCATTAGTTGAAAACCTTTTACAATTTCGGAGGGGTAGTTTACCATCAGTTCAAAGTCTTTATGAATCAAAGGCTCACACTCGGCTCCGTTGGCAAGTACAAACTCTACTTTCGAGTTTGCTTTAACATGTGTGGGAAATCCCGCACCACCTGCACCAACTACTCCCGCATTAAAAATCTTTTCGGACAATGACATTAATCTGCCTCTATTGCTTTTCTGATTATCTAAATTCTGAATTGAAATATATAAGACTGAAGGTTAATAGCAAAGTTGCTTTTTTAATGAATGACGGCATGAACAAAGATTTCGCGCCGTTTGAGAATTATAAAGGGAGAAGAGGTGAATGGGTGAATAGGTAAATGGGATTTTAAGTAGTGAGCGATTTTTTGATAATTATTTTTTTTCACTGTTAAAAATCAAATCGAATAACAATCATTACACCAACACATACAGCAAAAATGAAATCCTATGTGGTTTTATAAGCTTAATTGACAATCATTCAGCACGGGTATTGAATATTGTATTTTCATTACCCGTACATTGTTTTATAAGCTGACTCCCGTTTTTTTGAGCCATTCGTTTACCCATTCAAAAAATGGAGTTAATAACGGTACCGCTGTTATCTTTCCGCCGAACCCGAGATGCTTGAATACGAGTGCATTTATATTCGAAATTTTTATTTTATCGAACTGCTCCGTGTTTATTTCGAGATTTAATTTAGAAGCCATACCCGCTGTGTATTCCGTGATTGCATCATTTAGTTTTTTATACTTAACCGCATCCATGATTTCAGCTTCTACTGTTTCATACGGTGTTGTTATTTCGGTTTCATCTTTTTTACCGATCAATTTGAAAATAGAATATCCTTCATCAACTTTAAGGGGACCGTAAATTTCGCCCACTTCCATCTGCGATGCAACTTTCCCGATTTCTCCGTGTGCTGTAACGGGGAAATAACCGAATTCACCTTTGTTTTTTTTCGTCCACTCCCGTCGAGTATACTTCCCGGCTAACTCCTTAATGTCCGCTCCATTTTCAAGTTCATCAAGAATGAATGCTACAAGGTCAAGGCTGTCGGTTAATATTTCAACAATGTTTATGCTTGCCGGGATTTTTTTCGATTTATAATTTTCTTCATAATATTTTTTGTACTCGTTTTCCGTTGCTTCAGTCGAATCGAGAAATTTATTCCTCATAAGCGTAAATAAGTAATTATCACGCCACATATTTGTCTCGTACAATACTTCGGGGTCTTTGTGCAGATTCAAGCGGTAACCTTCTTCAGTCAGCATTTCCTGCTCTATGAACTTTTTTGTTTTTGCATTCAGCAATGCTGTTATTTTATTATAATCAACTTCGGTAACGGCAAACTGTTCAAACCTAAAAAATCGGATAAAATCTTTTAACGTGTACTCTTTTTTATCAAGACGAATGTACGGCATTTCCAATGAGTCACGGTCGATTTTATCCTCCAACTGCAGGAGGTCGATTATTTCCAATGCGATTTTATCCGGGCGGGGATTCAACCGTTCAAGTTTTTTAACCAACATGCTTTCAATATTCTTTGCAAGAAGTGAAAGAAGTTTTCCGCTTGCATTTACTTTTTTCCCTGCAAAAAAAACTGTTGTGTATTCATCATACAGTTTTTGCTCGGCACGCTCTTCGGCTACTTTTCTAAGTCTTTTATACTCTGCTTCCCAGCCGGCTGATTGAGTAAACACCGGGTCATATTTTTTCTTTATCGAAAAAATATACCATTCACCTTCAAGGAATACAGGCATAGTGAACGAGTTTAACGGTGCATTAAAAATATTTGCTTCATCTTCTTCGGATAAGTTACCTATTCCCAGGGTTAAAGTATCTATGTTGGGATTGGATAACTCCACATATATAGAATCAAACGGGGCTCCCATTTTCAATAGGTTGTATATGCTGTTTATCTCATCCGTCGACCCCGATTTAATAAATGCCGTAAAAACAATTGAAGGGTCTGTTATGTAACCCGATAACAAGTCTTCGCCAATTTTTTTAGATGGTTCAATAATCATTTTTTTGTATAGGGCATCCCTTACAAACATTTTTTCGAACTCAATTAACGAGTGTTTAACAAGTTCAATAGTATCAAGCCGGGCTTCTCTTGCCCCTATTGCAAGTAGTTTTTCACCTATTAAAGAGTATAAAAAATCTTCTTTAACCTTCCTGTTTTCTCCTTTTAATTTTCTTCCGATTAAAGGAGTTAATTCAATACGTTCTATATATTCTTTTTCGGATAGTTGATAATTTCCTATTTTTGCAAGAGGTAAATTGTCGTCTTGTGCTGCCGACAATGCACATATCGTTACAAAGAAGAATAATACTTTTATGATGCAGAAATTCATTTTAATCACCGGTAAACCAACATTTTTTTCATTAATAAAATAAACAAATAGCCACTAAACTCAAAGCAATGAACATCAATAGGTAATAAATGGGTTTGAATAAACAAAAGAGAAAAGAGATTCTATCACTGCGGGACACCCTTACAGTAGCCGAGCTTGCAGCTAAGTATAAGGTAACCAAAAAAGAAATAGAAGAGATAATAAGAACTGATTTACCTGTTTAAACCGGTAGAAAGAATCCCGCCTGGTTTTACTTTGTGCTCGTATTAATCCCGGTTTTGTTTTTTGTTTTACTTGAAGTGGGTTTACGATTATCCGGCTATGGTGATAATTATGAACAATGGGTAAATGCCACACCAACAAGATTAATGCTGAACAACGATATTGCCAAAAGATATTTTTATACTACCAAAAGTCTTCCCTTTTCAATTCAAAATACTTTTGATGCCGAAAAGAAACCGGGAGCTTTCAGGGTATTTGTTATGGGAGAAAGCAGTGCAGCAGGTTACCCATTTTCACCGAACGGTTCATTTTCGAGATATATTCAAAAACGCCTTGAAGTACTTTATCCCGGCAGAACAATTGAAGTGGTGAACATTGCTTTAACGGCGATTAACAGCTATACACTGCGTGATCTTTTCCCCGGGGTAATAGAGCAAAAACCCGATCTTGTGCTTATTTATACAGGTCATAATGAGTATTATGGTGCGCTTGGAGTAGGCTCATTGGAATCAGTTGGGCAATTCAGGTTCTTCGTGAATCTCCTTCTAAAACTTAACGAATACAGAACCACACAATTATTAAGAAATTTTATTTCATCACTTACTTCGTTATTCGCATCAGAAAACAAAACCGAATCGGGAACACTGATGTCGCGCATGGCAAAAGAGCAATTAATTGAATATAATTCAGCAGTGTTTAATGCCGGTCTTGATCAATTTGAAGGAAATATGCGGAACATAATGGAAATGGCGAAAGAAGCAAACGTGCCGGTAATACTTGGAACCCTTGCATGTAACTTGAAAGATCAGCCGCCATTCAACCCGGAAAATATTGACGGTAATAAAACGGCTTCCGATATATTCAGAGAGGCTGAATCACTTCTTCAAAAAGGAAATATTGATAACGCAAAAGAGCTTTTCATTCTTGCAAAAGAAAGGGATGCTCTCCGGTTCCGTGCATCTGAAAAAATAAACGATATAATAAGAAAACTTGCTTTAGAGTACGGTTCTCCGGTAGCGAACGTAGATTCTGTTTTCAATGAAAATAGTCCATATAAAATTACCGGTGCCGAATTAATGGTAGACCATCTGCACCCTACACTTGCGGGTTATCAACTGATGGGAAAAGCGTTTTTCGATACAATGCTTAAAAATAATAAAATACCTGTGGAGGGAAGCGTTAATATTCCGGCATCGGTTCAGGATAGTATGGCGTTAAATACTTTTTATTTTTCACCTCTCGATTCCACAATCGCGAAATATAGAATTATTGTCTTAAGAAATGATTGGCCATTTAGCGAAAGAAAAAGCAGCGCAGCTATGTTGAAACTGTTTAATGCTCAATCGGCTATTGATTCAATTGCTCTTTATGTTGTGGACAACAAGTACTCGTGGGAGTTCGCTCACAGGAAAGCAGCATCATACTATCTTTCGAAAAACAATTTTGAGGCTTTCCGGTACGAAATGATGGTGTTGATAGACCAGTACCCGTTCATTTCCGAATATTACAAAATGCTTGCCGAAGAACTGCTTACAAGAAAACAGTATGATGAAACGTATAATATTTTAAAATCGCAGTTAGTGTATAATGCAGATGCTTTCTCTACAAAGTGGCTCGGAATTATTGAGTTGTCCCGGAACAACAATGATGAAGCGCTCAATTATTTGAAACACAGTCTTACATTCAATCAATACGATGCACAGGTATTGTTTAATCTCAGCGGGGCATATGTTAATAAGCATGATTACAATTCTGCCTTAATGTATGCAGAAAAGTGTTTGAGTGCGGATAAAAATTTCCCCGGGGCAAAAGAACTATATAACCAGTTGAGAGCAGCCTTAAATAAGTAACTTAAACAGGTTTAAAATAAAAAAGCCGTTCCGGTATTCAGCGGAACGGCTTTATTGTAAATTAGTGATTACATTACTTCAAAAGCAACATTTTCTTTGTTGAAATAAAGTCGTTTGATGTAATTGTGTAGAAATAAATACCACTTGTTAAACCTGCAGCATTAAAGTTTACTACATGGTTTCCTGCGTTAATGTATTCATTTACCAAAGTCGTAACTTCCTGACCCAATGTATTGTATATTTTCATTGTAACCAATCCGTCCTGAGGAATCGAGAACTGGATTGATGTAGCCGGGTTGAAAGGATTCGGGTAGTTTTGACCGAGAGCGTAAACTGCCGGTATTCCGCTATTCAAATCACGAACATCGGTTACTACGTCCAATAAGTCATGATCACCCATTTGACTCCAGGTGTTAGCAACACGTGCGCTAAGTAAACTCGGGAGTAAATTAATAAAGTGATCCGTGCCGATTGAAGATTCGTTGTCGTTGCTGCCTGTGTTAGTTGAAAGTCCCCAGTTGGCACCGAATTTATATTGAATTCTCAATGGT
>DAIRET010000261.1:0-3029 GCA_036795455.1 Ignavibacteriaceae bacterium | reverse complement strand
TCTGAAGGCACTTACTTTAAATTTGTTTTCCGACTTAAATTCAAGGATATCCGCAATTTCTTCGAGAAGATTAACTATGTCTTTTTTAAATATCATTTTTAGAACAACCTATTGATTAAAAGCATTTGAAAATAAACTGAAGCGACTCCAAATATAGTTCCTGCTAAAACCTGTGCCGGTGTATGGCAATTCAGCTTTATTCTTGACCATCCTACTAACAGCACGATGAGGAAATATGGTAAAGCACTTATTCCGAAGACATAAAAAGCTGCGGCAAAAGGTCCGGCAATTCCAAGAGCGTGAGCGCTTATTTTCCAATACTTATTGATTAGTAAAATTATCATCATGTTTGAAATATAAGAAAACCAAAATGATAATGAAATAAGAGTAACCGAATTGTATAGTAATAAAAAACCCGTTACATAAAGGAATAATCCTATTACGTACGGAATTGTCCTCTCCTCTTTTATAACAGCATCCTGGTTTATCACTTTTTTCTTTTTTAAGAGATAAATAAATACGGCTATCGGAATGATAACTCCAAAGACTGCTGATACAGCTATTAGTTTATAGGTTGAGGAATAATTCTCCTCAACAGAAAATGCGAAAAGAAGCATTACAATTAAAAGGTTTGTCGGCGGTATAAAAAGCGTAGAGAGTGCTCTTGCTACCATCCGCGAGTAGTTATGTCTCATCATGTATCCCGATTACATTAAAACTCTCCGAATATTTTAAAAGCAGTTCCTCAACTTCATTAAACGTATTAATATGCATTAATTCATTTCTAATAAATGAAACATTTCTTAACCCTTTAAGATAACCTGTGTAAAATTTCCTATGCTCTTTTACTGCTCTTACTTCTTCTTTTATTCTTAATGATAATTTTAAATGTTTTAGACATGTTTCGATTTTCATTTGCGGTGTAATTTCCGTAGTAACATTGCCGGTTTCCATTAATTCTTTCGACTGTTTAAATATCCATGGATTATCAATAGCACCGCGGGCAATCATAACTGCATCTGCACCGGTTTCTTCGAAAGCTCTTTTTACATCTCCGGATGTAAAAATACCACCATTTAAAACAACGGGAATTGTTACTTCCTTTTTTACTTTTTCAATCCAGCTCCAGTCCGGTTCCCCTTTATGAGCTTGTGTTCTAGTTCTACAATGGATTGTTAATCCTTGTATTCCCACATCCTGCAGTCTTTTTGCAATTTCAATTATGTAAATGGAATCTGCATCCCATCCTATTCTCGTTTTAACTGTTACCGGAATCTTTACTGATTTAACAACATTCTCAACTAATTTTTGCAGATGTTCAGGCTCCTTCAAAAGTGCTGCACCGGCACCGCTTCCAACAACATTCTTTACCCAACAACCGGCATTAATATCAATTATTTCGGGATTTTCTTCTTCTGCTATTCTTGCAGCACCAAGCATTGAATCAGCATTCCCTCCGTAGATTTGTATTCCAACAGGTCTTTCTTCATCAACTATTTCCAATTTCTTATGGGTTTTTGCATTTCCACGAATCAATCCCTCTGAGTTGACAAACTCCGTATAAACAACATCCGCACCAATTTCTTTACAGATAAACCGATAAGTTACATCCGTTATACTTTCCATAGGGGCAAGCAACAATGCTTTTTCAATATTTATTTTGCCGATGGAGAACATATTTATTTCTCTTCCTTATTCTGACTATTCGTATTAACAGGTAGATGCTTTTTCAGATAAAACGTACTGAAAATGAATATAAAAAAAGTGAAAAATGCGCCTGTCAAAAATGGGATTTGATAACCGAGATACTCGAATGAAAATCCACCCCATAAAGGACCCATCATCCTTGCAAAAGCTGAAAAAGATTGGTTCAACCCGAGTATAGTTCCCTGTTTTTCATCAGAAGTAACTTTGGAAATCAAACTCAACAGAACCGGTTGAAGTATCCCGGTTCCAATTGATAAAACACCACCCACAATTGCAACACCGATCAGATTTCCACCGAAAGGTAGTAACCCCAGACCGGTCATTAGAAAAAACGTTCCGAACGTAATCAATTGATTGTCGGAATATTTCTTCGATAACCTTCCTACAAATCCGCCTTGAACAATTGCCCCAACTATACCCACAATACCATAAAGGAATCCGTTTTCCATATCGGAGAAGTTATAAACTTCACTGCCGAGAAGTGCCATTGTCCCGTATATATTGGCTACCGAAAAAGTAATAACGAAGAATAAAAGTATCACAATACCAATCGAAGGGTTGTTGATAATATCTTTTAATGCGTTGAAGTCAAGTAGTTTTCGCTTTCCTTTAACTATGCGGTGTTCACGTTTCGGTTCCGGTAAAAACAATATACTAAGAATAAAAGCTGTAAATGAGAAAAAAGCACTTGAGTAACCGACAATATCATAGCCGAAGTGTGATATAGTTCCACCGAAAATTGGTCCGAAAACAAAACCCAATCCGAAAGCTACTCCTATAAGTCCCATTCCTTTGGAGCGTTCTTCTTTTGTAGTTACATCTGCTATGTATGCTTGAGCAACACCGATGCTGCTTCCGCCTATACCACAAATTACTCTAGAAATTATCAATACAAGGTATGATTGTGCAAAAGCAAAAATTAAATACCCGCTTGCATTAATTAAAAGTGTAACAAGAATTATGTTTCTACGTCCATACTTATCCGATAGACTACCGAATACCGGGTTGAATAAAAACTGGATCAAAGAATAAATTGCTATTACAATTCCAACGTCTGTTTCCGAAATCTTTAAGTATTGGGTTGAGAACGTAGGTAGAATCGGGATTAGTAATCCGAATCCCAACAAATCGACAAAAACGACAATGAAAATTAGTGCAAGCGGCAGGTTTTTTTTCATTCAGTTGAAATAATCGAAATATTGTTGTTGTACTTTGTAAGAATTTCTTTCGAGTCATAAAATGATTGTTTCATTTTATCTCTATCCCCTTTTGAAAGAAATGTATAGATCGAATCATTTGAATGTGAAAAAGAAGGAAGTATC
>DAIRET010000260.1:0-3051 GCA_036795455.1 Ignavibacteriaceae bacterium | reverse complement strand
GGCACCGGGGATGTAACCGTATCACTTGTAAGTAGTCCTTCAGTTACAGGTATTACTGCAGGGAATATATCTATATCGACTGATACTATCACGTCTGATACAGGATCTGTCGCTCTTTCTTCTAAATTACAATTAGAAACAAGTTCCGCCAGGGCGCCGCTCAATATGCCTCGTAATGGAACTGCTAATCCGACTGCAACAGTGTCCGGCGACATCTGGTATAGAAGCAGTAACCTATATTACAATGATCAGGGAACAGTTAGAACGGTTGCTCACACGAGTTCTTGGTCTGCAATATCAGAGGCAGAAATTATCGCCGGCACAGCGACAACTAATTGTTTGATTACGGCAGCAAGATTGCAATATGCATTTAACAATAAGACGATGTCAGCCTCGCAAATTACTGCAGGCACTTTTGATGGGACGTATAAGGTATCGGGGTCTCTGGCGGTCGGGCACACGGGCACGCCTTCATATATTATCGATGCTATACAAAACCAGAACGGCGCTACACGTCTCTCAATCAAAAATGCCACGTCCGGTACAGCCGCACAGACAATGTTGCAGATTGAAAATAATACCGGCAATGTCGTGCAGGTTGGACTGACTTCAAGTGCCTATACCGGCGCGGGAGCTGCCGCCGGCGAAGGTTACATACAAACCAATACTGGTAGCATGTTTATCCGGGCGATTGGGGCTAATAATTATGTCCGCATTGGTACCAATTCGGGCGAGAAAATGCGTGTCCTCGACAGCGGTAGGGTTGCAATAAACCGCACAGATGCAAACTACACCGTAGATGTAAATGGAGACATAAACTGTAGTGGGGTGTTTCGCAAAGGTGGTATTGCAGGAACCAGCGGCACACTCATTGTCTTTGATGAGGACTACAATCGCTATCAGTTGACCTTCAGCGGTGGCTTATTAACAGAATTGATTTTTCTATGATATTCACCTAATATCATTTAGACTTTTGTCTCAAATAAGCCGAAAATAATTTCTCAAAATATTTGCTTACATGGAATAGAATTCTATTCTTCTATTTTTTTGTCTTCCTTCCGCTGTTTTATTATCGGCGATTGGTTTATCCGGACCAAAAGCTTTTGTTGTCAGCCTTGAAGTATTAATCCCTTTAGCGACTAACCAGGCTTTTACTGCATTTGCTCTTTCGAGGGATAGCTTCATATTGCTTTGACGTTTCCCTACATTATCGGTATGTCCTTCAATTTGAACTTCGACTTCAGGATTATCTTTCAATATATTGTAAGCATCTACAAGGGTTTCTTCAGAAGCCGGAAGAATGTTTGCTTTCCCGGTTTCAAATACAATTCCTTCAAGGACGAAGGATTTTCCTGTTTCAACTTCAACTTTTCTTTTAACGTCATCGGAAGGATCAAGCGGATTAGTACCTCTCTGAACTTCGATTCCATCGCTTACGGTTCCTTTATCAGTATCAGCATTCAGAGGATCGGTTTTATGTTTCATTACTTCAGCACCATCTGTAAGTCCGTCACTGTCGGTATCTGCGACAAGGGGATTTGTTTTATGTTTAAGTATTTCATCCCCATCATTTAGTCCATCGTCGTCTGTATCTGCTTTTAACGGATCGGTATTATGGGTTTTAACCTCATCAGAATCGCTTATACCATCACCATCAGTATCAGTTTTTAACGGATTTGTTTTGTAAGTAATCAATTCGTCGTAATCTGATAAACCATCGCCATCCGTATCATACTTATTTGGATCGGTTTTGTGTTTTATTACTTCGTCATAATCAGATAATTTGTCCCCGTCAGTATCGGCTTTAAGCGGGTTTGTTTTATATTTCATAACTTCCTCACCGTCTTTTAACCCATCACTGTCGGTGTCAGGATTTTTCGGATCAGTAAGATAAGAATCTTCTTCTTCGTCATTCGTTAAACCGTCCTTATCGATATCGTTATCTCTTGTACCAATACCATACATTATTCCGATCCCGGCTCCAAGCATTCCATCAAACGGTTCTCCTTCTTTGTAATAGTTTAAATTATCTGTTAGCGTATAAGCAAAACCTGCGTGAATATCGATACAAAGATTGTCGACAATATTGATTTCGGTACCGATACCTACCGGGAAAAGTCCAGTCCAACCATTATCAAAAATTGGTCTTTTGACAGTCTTAAAAACCGGACGTTCGTTTACTTCGTATTTCATAACTCCTATCCCGAAATATGCGTATGGGTCAAATACCTCAATATCGAAAGGTTTATAAAGAAATTTGAAGTCAATAGGCAGTAACTTGGTTTTATATGGATTTGCTGAAAAATCGTAACCGGCATATTCTGCATAACCGATTCCGAAATCCCCGTCCATGTAATCAAGCATCTTAAAGCGTAAAAATACCCTTGCCAGATAAGAAGTTTTCATTCCGTGGTCATAATTAAACTCTGATGTAGGTAGTAAATAATCACCCTGAATTCCAAGTTTAACAATAGGAGTTGATTGAGCATGAATTACGCAGCTAAATATTAAAACGATTAAAGGTAGTAACATTTTTTTCATAGTTTTTCTCCAAAAAGTTATTGATTTGTTAAGTTATTTTATTCCTTAATTGAAGATAAAAAAAGCATCATTACTGGCAAATTGAAAATATCACACTAAAACCGTATCAAAAAGAGCAAGTTAATTCGTATCAAGATTAAACATCGGTATTAATTGTATCTCAAAACAGTTGATTGAACATACTGTTATTTGATGCTAAATCATTAATTTTCTGTGTGGTCTTCTATTCTTTCTGTAATCGTGTTGTTATTCATCAATACATGAAAATATGGAATTTTTCCATGTTAATTTGTGGTTAAAATATGACTCGGTATAAAAAGCATTTTAAACTGTTCCGTTTATTTGTTTTGTTGTTTTTAATAATCGTCCCGGCAGTATTTTCGCAGACACTCAAGGATGCATCAAATAAAAGTTACAATGAGAACTTAGCAGGAATTTATTCATCATTATTTCCCGGAGCCGGATACTTTTATCTTAACGAACCTGAAAAAGCATTGATTTCAACAGGAC
>DAIRET010000259.1:0-3058 GCA_036795455.1 Ignavibacteriaceae bacterium | reverse complement strand
CCGGATACTCCTCACCTGTAAGTAAATCGCTGTACAAACTTTTCCTTGAACCGAAGTACTCGGCATTATCAAGAAAGTAAATTTGAACTCTTACTTTTTGCGAGGGCAAAAAGGATGATTTTAATGAAAAAACAACCTGTTTGTCCCCTATTTGAACGGATAAATCTTTCAACCTAACAACATCATGAATTTTATATCTTCTATTGTCTATTGCACCGTATTTGGGGACTAAAATCCGAACTTCGTGTCCTAATTCCGTAAGCATTTGAGGTAATGCTGCAGAAACATCCGCTAAACCACCTGTTTTAACGAACGGAAATAACTCTGAAGTAACAAAAAGAACCTTTAATCTTTTGGGGGATATCATTTCATTCCATTAATTATTTTGAGTGCAAAAATAAGCATAATATCCGTTTTTTCCTAAAATCAAATTTTTCTCTTTTCGCCTGTTTATTTTTCACTTTTATAATTTTATACCTCACTTTTTTATTTTATATTTGTAACAAAATGTAGGACAAAATAGATACCGGTTGAGAATGAAAAACACATATCCTTTTATACTTTTAATAGTTTTTGTCTATTACTTTACTGGCTGCAGTGCGGTACCAATCGAAGATAGATATAAGAGAACTTCAGGCGAACGCTCTTTTGAAAAGAAAGATACAGTACAATTAGCTGTAACCCCTTCTTTCGATCTCACAAAATATCGAACGAAATTGGATTTGAGCGACAGTAGGGTAGAAATCATAGCTTCGGCTAAAGAAGAAAAACATCATTCAATACCTGAAGATACATGGTGGGGATTCGGTTCTGATGGTAATTACAAACTGAAAGAAGAGACAAAAACAAACGGATACCGGGTTTTAATGTTATCTACAGATAAACTTGATGAAGCTGAATCGCTCCGCGCCGAGTTGTATTTCAAAGCAAATCTTCATAAAATTTACATAGATTTTGAATCACCTTTCTATAAAGTAAAAGTTGGTGATTATCTTAATATGACCGATGCTAAAGAGATGGTGTTCAAACTTAGTCAATTAGGATACTCAAGTCTTTTAATAATCTCCGATACAGTGAACTCGTACAGATAAAATGATAACACTACTTAAAAACCCGGCACAGATTGTTACGGTTAACACCGATGGAAAGAATTTCAAGCGGGGTAAAGAACTTGCTGAAATTGGAGTTGTATCTGAACACTCAATAGTAGTTGAAGACGACCTGATCGTTGATGTTATTCCTAATATTTCTGCAGATAAAACCGGTGCCGATAAAATAATTGATCTCGAAAACAAAGTAATTTTGCCCGGACTAATAGAGTGCCATACTCATTCCGTTTTCGCCGGTTCAAGGGGAAATGAATTCAGGTTGAAACTTAAAGGAGTAACTTACGAAGAGATTGCTGCATCGGGAGGAGGAATTAATTCAACCGTAAAAGCAGTTAGAAATGCGTCATTTGATGAGCTTTATGCAATTACAAAAGAACGGGTCGATTATTTCATCTCCCAGGGAATTACAACACTTGAAATAAAAAGCGGATACGGACTCGATTTTGAAAACGAAATCAAAATACTTAACGTCATTAAAAAATTGAATGAACAATACCCGGTTGATATTGTACCGACTTTCCTCGGTGCGCATACGGTTCCGAATGAATTGAAAGGGAATAGAGAAAAATATATCGACTCTTTAATTAATGAAATGCTCCCTTACATTGCATCAAACAACCTGGCTGAGTTTTGTGATGCATTCTGCGAACCGGGTGCATTTTCTGCTGATGAAGTTGATGCGATTTTCTCATCTGCTGTTAAACACGGATTTAAAATCAAACTCCATACGGAGCAGTTTAATAATATAGGCGGATTAGATACAGCCTTGAAACATAATGCCATTAGTGTTGATCATCTTGAAGTAATTAAAAATACAGATATAGTTAAATTGTCCGGTATTGACACTGTAGCCGTTCTGCTTCCCGGTGTTTCTTTCTTCTTGAATTACGGTTTTGCTCCAGCAAGGGAATTAATCGAAAATGATGCTATTGTCGCCCTTGCAACTGATTATAACCCCGGTTCTTCACACATTGCAAATCTAAATCTTATTATGAGTTTTGCTGCATTAAAAATGAAGATGTCAATTGAAGAGACAATTTCTGCAGTTACAATAAATGCGGCTAAATCGCTCAATCGGAACAAAACAACCGGAAGCATCGAAAAAGGAAAGAAAGCGGATTTCGCTGTTTTCAATACTAACGATTACTCGGATATTGTTTATAATGTCGGAAAAAACTTAAATTGTATGACGATTAAAGACGGCAAAATAATCTACTCTGCAAACGGAGCGGTAAAATGAAATACATAGGCTGCGTACCAAATTTCAGCGAGGGTAAAAACGAAGATACATTCGAGTTGATGAAAGAATCGCTTACCGGGATTCCTAATGTAAAAATATTGAGAATGGAACCGGATGCGAAATATAATAGGATTATCATCACTCTCGTTGGTAACGAGAACGGAATTTTTCAAAGCGCTGTTGCATTGTCGGTTACTGCTGCAAGTGAAATAGATATGCGCCGCCACAAAGGAATTCACCCTCGCATCGGTGCGATTGATGTTGTTCCTTTTGTTCCGATCAAAAATGTTTCTATGGCAGAATGCGTTACCCTTTCTGAAGTTTTTGCGGAACGTATTTCGACTGAACTTGATCTGCCGGTCTATTTGTATGAAAAGTCGGCAAGAAAACCGTTAAGACAGAATATAACAAATATTAGAAGCGGTGGGTATGAAGGACTTGAAGCAAAACTGCAAGACCCTGAATGGTACCCGGATTACGGTAAAAATCAATTCAACCCAAAACTTGGTGCGCTTATTACCGGGGCAAGGTGTTTCTTAATATCTTACAACGTAAACTTAAAAGTACAGGATATTGCTTATGCTAAAGAGATAGCTGAAGTTCTACGCGAATCCGGCAAACCGAAAAGAGACAGCAGCGGCTCAATTATCAAAGTAGACGGTGTTGTTTTAAGAGAGCCCGGCAGACTGAAATGTGTAAATGCAATCGG
>DAIRET010000063.1:0-15353 GCA_036795455.1 Ignavibacteriaceae bacterium | reverse complement strand
AACTGAATAATCCGATTATTAGGGACCTTCCGGTTGATAAACAAATTGAAGCGCTCTACTTGCTCGCAAATTCATATTACAGGATAGCTGAGTACGACAATGCTGCAAAAACTTACCTTGAAATTATTTCAAAATATCCGAAGAATGAACTAATAAGAGAAGTTCAGTATTCGCTTGGCTGGTCATACTTTCAGCAAAAGAAATACAATGATTCCTATAAGATGTTTAATCACCTTTCTGAAGGGACTGATACTATCGGTGAAAAATCATTTTACTGGAAAGCAGAATCAAGAAGGTACGCCGGGTATGATGAGGATGCGTTAAAACTTTATAACGATTTTTTAAAAAGGTTCCCTCAAAGCGAACTTGCAGCGCAGGTTCAATTCCAGATAGGACTGATTTATTTTAATGCAGACAAAACCGAAACTGCATCGAATTATTTGAAGCAAGCTGCCGGGGCAATTGATGAAATTACGCGTGCAAAAGCATTGACTATGATAGGGGAGATTGAGCTTAATAGGAAAAATTACGCCGGGGCAATGCAAAATTTTTCTGCTGTTGCGGATATTTATTCGAAAGAAGACGATATTGAATATAGAAGTCTGCTTGGGTTGGCTATATCAAACTTTTACTTAAATAAGGTAGACGATGCTCTTAACCTGTTTATTGACCTTGAGGTTAGGGCTCCTTTGTTTGAGCAGGCAAAAGTCAGTTTTTATATAGCCGAATGTTATTTCGCAAAATCAAATTACAGCGAAGCACTAAAGTATTATAACCGGGTTAGCACCGATGATCCGCAAATCGGTAATCTTACGCTCTACGGTAAAGCTTATTCATATTTTAATCTTAAGGATTATAAAAATGCAAGCTACCAGTTTTCTGATTTCAACCGAAAATATTCTTTCGACTCGAAAATCCAGGATGTAAAACTCCGGCTTGCGGATAGTTATTTCGCAGATAAAAATTTTGATTCGGCAATAAGGATATATGAAGAAATTTTAGCTTCTAGGGACAGAGTACAAAACCGTGATCACATAATTTACCAGTATGCATTAGCATTGTACCGTGCAAACCGCGTAAATAAAGCATTAACGGAGTTGAATAGGATAAAGGACGGTTTTTCGAAATCGGCATACTATGAAAATGCGTTATATTTAATCGGGTGGATTTCATTCCAGCAAAACAATTTTTACGATGCGATCCTTAATTACAAAAACTTTCTTTCATTATCGCCAAGGTCAAGATTAACGCCTGTAATTTATTACTCGCTCGGTGATGCATATTTTAATCTTGGCAGCTATGATTCAGCAATTGTTTATTACGAAAAAATATTATCCGACCATGCGAATACCTCATATGTATTTGATGCTGTCAACGGAATTCAATACTGTTACATAGCACGCGGGGAATCGGATAAAGCTGTAAGGATGATTGATAATTTCGTGTTACGTAATCCTAACTCGGAATTTGCGGACAGACTATTCTTAAAGAAAGGTGAAATTTTTTATAGTCTAAGGAATTATGAACAAGCGAAGAACGGGTATAAAGAATTTATTGCATATTTTGCTAAAAGTAAATATGTGGCGGATGCTTATTACTGGGTAGGTAAAAGTGCGCAAAATTTAAATCAATTTGAAGAAGCAATACTCAATTACAACATAGTAATAAACAACTACAGCAGCAGTGAAATAGCTACCTCGGCGGTGATTGAAGCAGGCAGTATCTACAACCAGCAGAAAAGGTACAACGAAGCAATAAATGTTTATGATAAGGGGATAACCAAATTTAAGGATTCACCGCGACTGCCGGAGATAATGTTTGCTAAAGGAGAAGCATATCTCAAAAAAGGAGATGTTGCTGCAGCTTACGATCTGTTTGATGAAATTGCAATGTATTATAGCCAGAGTATTTTCGGCGATAAGTCAAGGATGGAAGTAGGTATTATCGAATTAAATTCAAAAAGGTTTGATAATGCTTTAAAACATTTCAATACAATAATTCAAAAGAGAACAGATGATTTGGGAGCAAAGGCTCAGTATTATGTAGCCTCTGTCTATTATGAACAGAACAGAATTAATGATGCAATAACAGCACTCGTTAGGGTAATCAACGTTTACCCGGCGTACGAAGAGTGGAATGCAAAATCATATTTAAAACTTGCAGACTGTTACATTAAAAATAAAAATTCAAATAAAGCGAAAGAGATGTATCGAACGGTAATCAGTAAGTATAGGGGAACCGATTATGCAAATGAAGCTCAGAACAAGCTAAGGAGGGTAAAATAGAAATGAAATATTTAGTATCCCTTTTATTAATACTTGCCGGTAACTTAATTGCACAGGAAGCATCACAAGGACAAAATGTTGAATTACCCGATTTTGTTATTACAGGTAAAGAGACTTTTACGTTGCCTGAAATGAAAAAAATGAAACCGGAACACATTTCCACTCTCTCGGAGCAGTTCATTCTGCCGGTTTATTCACCTGAAGAATTGGAAATAAAAGAATTTAGTGACCCGCTAAAAAAAGACGTTCTTCTTTTAGATGAAGTTGATTTTGCAAACGGCAGCTTATTTTTCGGTTTAAGCAACAACTATCTTCCTTCTGCAAAACTGAATTACTATTTACCGTTTGAAAATGCATTCCTAAACGCCGGGGTTAACACAATCAGCAGAAGACCATATGTTGAAAATGCTGACCTCTTCTCTGTAAGCGGTAATCTCAAGTTCGATTATTTTATTGATGAAAACTCGGGTTTTCTACCCGGAGTGAATTTATACGGAAACGGTATTGTGGAGCATTCGAGCAGGAAGTTCTTTGCATCATTAATTCCGGATTTGAAAAGAGAGATAACTAATGCAGATGTTGCTTTCGGATTAAAAAATCTTTCTGGAAAGAATTTCATTTATGATTTCAGGTTTAACGATGAATTTGTTAATCTTGGTAATGAAAATCTTAGTGAAAACGTTCTCGGATTTACAACAAATGCAAATCTGTTTTTTAAGAATTTCGAGGTAATAGCCGGGCTTCAGTTCAACTCGCAGTATTTAAAACATCCGAGCCAGTTAATCGGTAATCAATCATTCAACTATTTAAAAACAAAAGGATTGATCGGGTTTAAAGCCTCCAGAGCAGTAAGGGTTAATTTCGGTTTTGAATACTCATCATCGGATACAAATTATAATTTCAGCCCGGTAGCTGAATTATCTTTCAAGTTGGATAAGGGGATACTCTTTTTAGCCGAGTATAATCCCACATCTGAATTTGTTACAAACAAAGCATTATTGGCAGTTAATCCGTATTTCAACTCTTTAGGTTTTAACAACCTTTTTATGAAAAAGAACAGCAATTTTTTGTTGGCAGTAAAGTTTGAATACAAAAAACAATTCGAGATAAACGGCGGATTCAAGTATTACAATTCACCGGACCATTATTACTTTACCGATACTGTTAGTCCCGGCTTTTTTGAATTGAATACAACTGAAGCAAAGTCATTCAATACATTTATAAATATTCTGGTTCACCCCGGAAGATTCGGTTATCTTTACGCGGAATTAAATGCCGGCGAAGTAAAAGATACGGCAGGTTTATTGCTTCCGTATTATCCATCCATTAAAGGAGAAGTTGTTTACGGTTACAAATTCGATTTCGGAGTTCTTTCGAAGATTAAATTGAAATATTTATCGAGAACTTATGCTGATCTTGCAAACACAATGGAGATTGATCCTTATATTGATTTAGGTCTGAATTTTGACTACTCTTTCAATAACGGTTTTAACATTACACTGGAATTCAATAATTTGTTGAGTAGAAAAAATTATTTATTTAAAAACTATAAAGAAACCCCGGTTGATATTATGGCGGGAATCAATTATACCTGGTAACCGGTTATTAATTTATGACGAGAACAGACTTAATAGAAAAATTAGTTTATCTTGCCGATGTGCAAAGTTCCGATGCAAAATCTTTCATGGAACTGTTCCTGTTACATCTTTCAAGAATTTTGGATGATTCCATCTACTTGAATTTACCTGATGTCGGTAATTTCAGATTTCAAAGACTAAGGAAAAAAGATAAACATAAAGCTGAGTTTTTTAATGCAGTTTTCTTCTCGGAATCGGAAGCGTTTTTTAATACTCCGGAGGAACTTGTCTTTAATGTTACGGGTAACCCGTTCTCTACTACCGAGCCGATTGATGCTTATTTTAGTATGGGAATCGGGAAACCGGTGATTTCATCAAGATTGCAATACTCTTCAGAAATTGAGGATTACATTAGTCCCGTAGATGCAATTGTACTTATTGAAATAAAAATTGAAAACCTAATTGCCAAAGGAAGCATTTTAAAACTGCCTTTCTACACACTGGAGAATGTTAGGAATAAAACATCAATTGAATTCCCGGAGGATTTTCAATTGCCCGAATCCGACTATTTTCCAGAAAAAGAGGAAGTATATGAAGACGGGGATAATATTCCGTGGGATTTCGGCGGCAAATGGACACGTGAATATGAAGAACATCAACTTCTAAACGATGATGTTTTTGATAATATCGATAATTCAAAAGTGATTGAACCGGGTAGAATCACCGAGTTACCGGATGAATTTTCACCCACCTTCCCGGAAGAGAGTATTACATTCAACGATCTTGAAAAACTGTTTCCCGAACCGCAAATTGAAGAACAGGAAGAGAATGAAATCCCCTTTTTCAAAAGCGGAACACCGTCTCAAGAAATACCAAGCCCGAAAGAAGATACTGTTGATGAATACGATTACGTTTCACCGCGTACAAAAGAATTAAATATTTCTCCTTCCGATATAGAGAGAATTGAAGGTTATAAAACAACAAAAGATTTTGCCGGCTATGAAAACAAAAATGAGAAGTTGAGCGATTTAAATGAGTTCATAATTGACCTGGGCAGCGAAGAAAGCACTTCGCATTATGTTGAAGTAAAAAAAGAGCGGGAAAAGATTCAACTGACTGAAGAAGAACCCGTTGTAAATTTCGACTTCCTTCCACCGCCGGTTGAAAAAAAAGTACCCGTTTTAGTACCGGAAGCAGAGGAAGAGGCTCAAATTAAAAAAGAGCCGGCAGTAAAAACAAGAAAAAAAGAATCTAAAATATGGGGCATTCTTTCGGGAATACTAATCCTGCTAATTGCAGGTTTGTTTTACATTAAGATTGCCGGTTTCCCTGAATGGTTGAAAGGGAAAGAAGAGAAATCATCCGCTATGCACCCCGATTCGGAACCGTTAGTTATAGATAGAGATTATTCAGTTCCTGTTACTTATCCATACAACCGGGATTCGGTTTCATCACAACAGGAAACAAAAAATGAAGCTGTACAACAAACGGAAACACCGGCTATAGCAGCACTGGAAACCTCGGAAACATTTTCCAAAGCTAACCCGGATAATATACTGAACAAAGCTAAAGTTGAGGATGCAAAAGTACAGGGCGAAGGTTTGAGTGGTACAAAAGTATCGGATCAAATCTTTCTTGAAAACTCAAAATACATTGTTCAGGTCTCTTCCTGGAGGTCAAAACCAAAAGCTGAACAGGAAGTTTCAAGTTTTTCAAAGAAGGGATATAAATCCTTTATCGAAGAAGCACATCTGCCGGCTAAAGGCGGAAGCTGGTATAGAGTAAAGGTCGGATATTTCAACTCGTTATCCGAAGCTGAAAGTTTTTTACAAAGACAAAAATAATATAAGGAAGAATAATGGACCTACTTTCAATTTTTCTTAAAGGCGGTTATCTAATGTGGCCTATTCTGTTATGCTCAATAATAGGTCTTGCAATCGCTATCGACAGATATATGATAATAAGAAAAGCAAAAACGAATGCACCGAATTTTATTATTAAAATAAGAACCTTGTTAAAGAAAAAAGATGTTGACGGAGCTATTGCTGTATGTATGCAGGAAAGGACTCCGGCTGCGAATATAATTCGAAAAGGATTGAAGAAATCTAAACTCGGGCACGAAAGAGTAAAAGAAGCAATTCAGAATGTAGGTAAACAGGAAATAGCGAAGTTAGAAAAGGGGTTATCGGTATTGGCTACAATTTCCGGTGTCGCTCCTTTACTCGGTTTTTTAGGAACTGTAACCGGAATGATTTCGGCATTTATGAGAATAGAAGATTTGCAGGGTGCCGCTAATCCAAGCGACCTTGCAGGCGGTATCTGGGAGGCGTTAATAACGACTGCTTTCGGATTAGCCGTAGGTATTATTGCTTTGTTTTTTTATAACTACTTTACTTCGGCTATTAACAAACTTGTTTCCGATATGGAAATTATTTCAAATGACGTTGTAGACACTCTTGAAGAGGTTCACCTTGGTTCAAAACATGTTGATGACGAGATTGAAATCGATATATAGAGGTTGAAATGAGATTCACTACTTCAAACAAACCGATAGCAATATTCAGTTTTTCTTCATTAACCGATATTGTTATGCTGTTATTGATTTTTTTCCTGCTTACTTCGCAGTTTGTTGTTCAAACAGGTGTGAAAGTAAAACTGCCAGGGGCAAAGAATAATGAACAGGTAGCTCCGTCAAAATTTGTTGTTACATTAACTCAAGCAGGCGGAGTATTTCTCGGTGCGGAACCGACCACAATTGATGAACTTGCAGCTAAGTTGAATATTTTAAAAGAAACGGTTACAGAGCAAAACCTTATTATTCGGGCTGATAAGCAGGTGCCAATTGAACTTGTTATTAAAGTTATTGATTCAGCACGCGGTGCCGGAATTGATAAATTTACTATCGAAACTGAAAAAGAGAGTATATAGTCTGCTATGACCTTGAATGCGATTACAATAAGGAAGATGTCTTTCTCACTTTCGTTACTGCTTCATCTGTTGGTCTTGGTCCTATTTTTTTTCATAAAGATAACTCTTGACTACAACACACATGATTTCGTTGAAATCGGTTTCGGTGATATAGGGCTTTCAGGTTCTTCCGGTTCACCTGGAAGTGAGATTTACCAAACAGATAATACGCAGACAGAGCAGGCAACAGAGGAATCTGCTCAGAAAAATGAAGAAGTAAAAGATATTGAACTCCCGGTTACAAAGCATTCATCCGAAGACAACCTTGTTGTTGCATCGGAAAAAAGCGATAAAAACAAGCAGACAAATGCTTCAAACCCATCGGATAATGCGATGGATAGAAATGCTGTAAGCCGCGGGAACAAATCTGCAGGTGATGGAAGTTTCGGTTATGATATTGACTGGGGCGGACGCGGTAAAAGAAGGATTTATAGTTACGTGTTACCCGAATATCCAGCCGGTGTAAATAAAGAGATTGATATAAGGCTCCGTTTTTCAATACTTCCTGATGGTACGGTAGGAACAATCTTTCCTTTGACTAAAGCGGATACACGGCTTGAAGATGTTGCAATGAATTCCTTGAGAAGATGGAAATTTGAACCGCTATCAGCCGGACAGAAACAGGTTGAGCAAACTGCTGTTATTGTGTTTCCTTACCGGCTTCAATAAAGAATGTATCTTTGTAATACATTTTATAAAAGAAGTATTCAGCTATGGTAAGGAGTGATAAAGAAAAAGTATCTCTGTCAAAATAAATTCCAAATCCTTCAGGTTCCATTAGAAATTTTGAAACAACGCCGGTTACAGTCCATCCCACCGAGAAAAGTATTCCAATTAATGCAAGGTTGACAAGCGCTGCGGAAAGATTATCGTCCTGCCATTTCTTTGTAAATACGATTAAGGCAAATAAAAAGTGAGCGAAAAAAATCAGTGCGGTTATCATTTTTAATTTTCTTTGTTGTGAAACTTCTTGTTAATTAAAGTTAAACCTATTAAACCCCCCATCATTCCGAAGAGAATATAAATAAACAGATTGCTGAACAATAATAGAGAAGTGAGAGCAATAGAATAGCCGTTTTCAGTAATTTCTTTTGCAATATTTCTCATCAAGTTAATTGAATTCTCCGCCGCATCGCCAATATTAAGTTCTGCAATTGCTATTTCAACTTGCGGCAAAAGTTTAACGATTTCGTGCGTGTGTGTTAAGTAAGTAACTATTAATTCAAAAAGAGTTCCGAAGAATGCTGTAAAAACTCCGGTGAATAAACCGAATAAAACAGCATCCCCCACACTTATTTTTGATTCGAACCTGTTGATTTTTTGATCGAAATAGAGGGCGAGGATTGCTGCAGCCGGAATCAGCATACAACATGCAAAATCCTTAAATCCAGGTATTGTTGTTAAAACTGCTGCTCCGAAACCTGTAACAAATGCAGGTGAATACTTAAATCTGTTCAATATCATTTCCCATATAATGTTGTAAATTTTCAATAAAAAATAGATATAAGAAAAATCCGAATAGAAACCCGGTTATGAAAGCTGAAGTTGATGAATAGTAATATAATCCTACTTGAACCGATATTACATCCAGAAGCATCGGTAATGATGCAAAATAAACAATCTTCAAAGAACCGGTAATCTTCTTTTTATATGCTATTAATGAATAGATGGTCGAAATAAGAAAACCCGTATAAATACCGGAGCACCTTGAACATACAATCGTTGTAATCCCGGCAAACGACAAAAGTTTTTCATCTTGCTGGTGACAAACTGTTCCGAATAGGTTTTCAACTAAAAGGTGGAAGAAACTGTTATCAAAAAAAAGATCATAATAAACCAATAGATTTAACAATACCGCTGCAGCGAAGAAAAAAAATCTTACAGCGTAGAAGTTAATATATTTATTCCGTACAGTTGAGGCGAGAATCATGCTCATTCTTTTACGAAGATCATTAAACAACTGGTGGTTAGTACATATAGTTTATTATTATAAAAAACCGAAGAGATGAATTCTGTACTTTGATAATCACCGGTTAAATTCAATTTATGAAACTCCAATTTTTCGTTTCCGATTTTTGCCAGAAGAATAAAATCATTTGAAGTGAGCGTGATATAATTGAAAAGGATGTCTATGTCGTTAAAGCGGTTCTCAAGTTTTATATTCATCATTCCGTTACCGAAACTATCAAAGATTTTGAGTATATCGTGATTATCAAGAATGAAAACATTCCCGGCTCCGGAAACGGAAAGCTTTACAGGGTTTTCCAATGCAAAGATTCCGGCATCGAATCCGCCGAAATTCTGACTGAATTTTCCCAACACATCAAATTTAATTACACGGTTATTTTCCGAATCAAGAATAAACAAATCGCCCTGATTTGAAACTGCACATGATACCGGGTAACCAAATGAAGTTTCCTGGATGTCATTATTCCTTGTAGCAACAGATGAAATGTAGTTCAAGTCTTTATCAAGTATCTGCACGCGGTGATTGTTTTTATCGGCAGTATAAATATTTAAAGGTGCCGCAAAAACATCTGTTGGCTCATCGAACTGGGAAGTACTCCAACCATAACCACCAATGTTTTTTAATAAATTACCGAGAGTGTCAAGTTTAAGGACTTCATCAGTACCTGAATCAGAGACATAAATGAATCCAAGTGGACTAATCGACACTGCGGAGGCGGAATTAAAATTACCGATTGTCCCTTCGTACATGAAGTTCTGCGGAAAAATGCAAACTACTGTTGATACAACAAGTAGTAATAATTTTTTCATCTTCTTTTCTTTCTTTTCATACCGTAAATTACAATAATCAAGTGAAAGTGAAAAACGAAAAAACTGTATTATTTCTTACAACCTGTAAAGGTAATAAGGAAAACCTAATAACTATTTATTTACTCAATCCAGTATAAGCCTTGATTTTAGCGGAAAAAAGCAGTATCCTTGCAGTGCAAAATCAAATATTTATTTAGTGAAACTATTATATTAGAAAATGCCCCGTGGTGTAATTGGCAACACGTCTGACTCTGGATCAGAAGAGTTTAGGTTCGACCCCTAACGGGGCAGCTTCTTTTAACAGTAGGAATTATTATGGTTAAATTAAATCATCTCGATTATTTTAGACTTCCCTGGAACCTTGCCGATAATTCGATTTCCTGGCTTGAACCTACTTATAAATGTAATCTTCATTGCGACGGCTGCTATAGAAGAAATGAAAACTCGCACAAATCACTTGAACAGATAAAAGAAGAATTGAAAACTTTTACCCGTTTACGTAATTGCGATGCAGTTTCTATAGCTGGAGGAGATCCATTGTTACATCCTGAAATTATTGATATTGTAAAAATGATCAGGGATATGAAAATAAAACCTGTTGTTAATACGAATGGTCTTGCACTAACAAAAGAATTACTTGCTGAATTAAAAAAAGCCGGTGTTTACGGGTTTACGTTCCATATAGATAGCAAGCAGGGGCGTCCGGGTTGGAAAGATAAAACCGAACTTGAATTAAACGAACTTCGTTACCATTATGCAAGAATGGTCGCCGATGCAGGTAATATATCTTGCGCATTTAATTCAACTATTTATGAAGATACAATGCAATATGTTCCCGAAATTATGAAATGGGGAGAGAAACATATCGACATTGTACAGGTGATGGTTTTTATACTTTACCGTGCAGTTAATAATAATAGAGTTGATTTTTATTTGGGTCCGAACAAAATCGACATGAACCAGCTTGTATATAACGAAGAACCTACTGAAAGAACCGATATAAAAGCGGAAGAAATAGTGGGGTTGATACGGAAGGATTACCCGGATTTTGATCCATGCGCTTATTTAAATGGCTCGGAACAACCGGATTCATTTAAGTGGATGCTTACAGGAAGATTGGGGACTAAAGGAAAGATTTATGGTTACATGGGGAAAAAATCGATGGAAATTGTGCAGAATTTTCATCACCTGTTTTTTGATCGTTATCTTGCCTATTCACGCCCGAATATGACAAGAAAAGGAAAATCAATGTTATTGTTCGGTTTATTGGATAAGAAAATAAGAAAAATAATCCCGAAGGTTTTATTTAATCCGGTGAACTGGTTCAAGCGGTTGCATTACCAAACCGTAATGATTATTCAGCCGGTAGATTTTCTTGAAGACGGAAGACAGAATATGTGCGATGGTTGTCCCGACATTACAATATGGAACGGAAAACTTGTATGGTCTTGCAGGATGGAGGAACAGTTGCATTTTAAACATAATTTACGGACATTTCCGAAGGATTATTTTAATAATAATTAACTTTGGCGCGTTCGTCTAGTGGCTTAGGACGCCGCCCTCTCAAGGCGGAGATCACGGGTTCGAATCCCGTACGCGCTACAATAAACTTTACTTGTTTCATTGGATTGATTTGAATGAATTCAAAATCAATAATTCCCCCGGAAAACATAATAACCAGGATTCTTTTAATAAGGGAGCAAAAAGTAATCCTTGATAGAGAACTTGCATTACTCTATGGTGTTGAAACACGTGCATTAAAACAAGCCGTCCGCAGAAATATTAAAAGATTCCCCGAAGATTTCATGTTTCAACTTACCACAGCAGAATTCAAATCATGGAGATCACAAACTGTGATGTCCAATTCTGATAAAAAAGGTTTACGCCATCTTCCTTTTGCTTTTACAGAGCAGGGTGTAGCAATGCTTTCCTCAGTACTTAAAAGTGAAAGAGCAATAGAAGTAAACATATTGATTATGAGAGCTTTTGTCAAACTCAGGGAAATTGTTTCTACCCATAAAAAGGTAGAAGAGAAATTGAAAGAAATTGAAAACCGTTTGGGACAACACGACAAACAGATTTTGCAAATCATTGATGTTATAAATCAATTAATCACCCCACCCGAACCGGTAAAAAAGAAAGTCGGTTTTACAGTCTAATCTTACATCTTTTACTAAACCAAATCACCTAAAAATTCTTATTAACCAGTATAGCCTTTGATGTCATCTTACAAAAAAATGATTCGGGATTATCCAGTGTTGAATATTCTACGCTGTCATCAATAATTTCTCTGTAAATCAATCCATATTCCGTGTTTATATAATCGTTAAATATAATATTCGGAATCATAGGCCAATCAACTTCTACTTTATAACAATTAAAAGTACCGGCGGAAGTACTGAGGGTTTGTGTTTTGTTAATAAATCTTTCACGATACCATGGGTGATACCATGGGTGTATTAATTCAATCCATCTTTGTCCGGTTTTTAACGGGTATGCCAATGCTTTCCTTGGCGGGTTCCAATAACCTATCGAGTCTTCTACAAGCATTTGTAATGAAGTTAGAATGCCGTTTTCCAGAGACGCAATTTTTCTAAATTCCTCAATCGTTAGATACTTTTTCCCCGGATTAAGTTTAGGGTTTATTGAGACTCCTGATGACTCGCCAGCTGAACCGGCATAAGCTACGGAATAAAAGCCATCATCATTATTTAAGAACCATATATAATGCTTAACATCTGGAGTACCAACTATATGATTTTCAAAAAGAACTAAGTTTGAATAAGTTCCAACCGAATCGCCGGTTTTAATAACAGAAATTATTTGGTTTGGCCAGTTTAAAACTTCTGTGCTGTCAATCTGTCCATAGTTGTTGTAAAACTCAATTTTATTAGAAACTTCATACTCCCACGAGTTGTTTAACCTTGCAGGATAAAGTTTTGATGTTTCAACAAACCCGGTACCTTCACCGGCTTCTTTACATCCATAAAAAAGTGTAATAAGACCTATCAAAAAGACGAGGTTTTTCATGTTACACCTATTTATTATATTTTCTTAATAATTCGCTTTTAACTTCATATTTGAAATAGCCGATAGCACTATCAGGGTTAGCTGAAGTAGTCATCGGGATGCTGTCAATTTCGAGAGTACTTTTTATTAAACCGAATTCTTTACTAATGAAGTAATCGTATTTTATATCGTGAGTGAACCAGGAAGTTTCATGGACGTAGCACTCAAACTTACCGGCAGGTACTTCAATCAATTCAATGTTTTTAACAAATCTTTCAATTAACGGATCAGTCCTCATAAACCATTTATTTCCTACTGTATATGGATATTGCAGCTTTTTTATGGGGAATTCAAATATAGTTGTATCAACAGGGAAAGAACTATTAGTTATATTGAATAGAAAAGGGGCGGAGTGATTTTTGATTATGAAAGTTTTGAGGTCATTCTGATGGTTAATTCCACTTTTGGGTAAAAGGAAGTCATCATTATTATAGGGAATTCCGGTTGTTGCTATAAGATATAATCCCGAATTATCGTTTCTGTACCAGGCAGTAAGCCCCTGGAAACTACCATCTATGGGACTACTATTAAACCGCAGCAAATTTTTAATAGCTCCTATCGAATCTTTATCTTCAACAATTTCTATTTTAACTTCACTTGAATTTATCATTGAACTATCAAAACCACCTGTAGAATCATAATAAAAGAAAGCGTTGTAAACTTTATACTCCCAGCAATCACCTTTCATAGCAGGGTATTTATTGTCGGGTGAAATAAAATCTGCTCCGGAATTTCCATCATCGCATCCGTAAAAAAGTGTAATAAGACAAAATACTAAGCCAGATATTCTTTTAATCATAAATACTCCATATTTCTACTTAAAAAGTAAAGAGTTCTTTTCAATTATCAAAGGTATTTTTCATTATATTTAACCCGAATAATATTAAGATTTTTTATGAAACGATACGACAAGCATATTTTTATTTGTGAAAACAGAAGGGAAGACGGGCATCTTCGAGGTTGTTGTGCTTCTAAAGGTGGTGCAGAGGTAAAAGAAGTGTTCAAGAAAAAACTGAAAGAGTACGGATTAAGCTCTAAAGTAAGAGCTAATTCTGCCGGCTGCCTGGATGCCTGTGAATTCGGTGTTACGTTAGTAATTTACCCGGAACAGGTTTGGTACGGGAATGTTACAATAGACGATGTTGATGAAATTATTCTAACCCACATAATTCAAAACCAAACTGTTGAAAGACTGGAAATTAAAGATAAAAGGTTTCACCGTGATACCAATTGAAAAAGAAAAGAAGCGGGCAGGTGAGATTCTCGCTGAATTAAAAGAAGAATACCCGGAAGTAAAAATAGCTCTCGATTTTAAAAATCCCTTTCAGTTATTAATAGCTACTATACTTTCTGCACAGTGTACGGATGCACGTGTGAACATTGTTACTAAAGAACTGTTCAAAAAATATAAAAAACCGGAAGACTTTATTGACGCAACTCCGGATGAGCTTGAGAAAGATATATACTCCACCGGCTTTTATAAACAGAAAGCCAAAAGCATAAAAGAATGCTGTAAAACATTAGTTGACAAATATGAGAGTAAAGTTCCGTCAGATTTTGAAATGTTAACCAAACTACCCGGTGTTGGCAGAAAAACAGCTTCCGTAGTTGCAGGAAACGGATTCGGCATCCCTGCTGTTGCAGTTGATACACACGTAAAAAGAATTTCAAATTTACTCGGATTTATAGAATCGGAAGACCCGGTTAAAATAGAGTTAAGGTTGAAAGAATTATTTAAAGAAAAGGATTGGGTTATTCTATCACATTTAATTGCAACACATGGAAGGAATATTTGTATTGCACGAAAACCGAAATGCGATTGTTGTGTTATTTCAAAACTTTGTCCTTCTTCTAAAGTATAATATGGAGTGAAGATGTTTACAAGAGAGTATTGTCTGGATTTATTGAAAGAGCACACAAAAAGCGATAGTTTATTAAAACATGCTTTTGCAGTTGAAACCTGCGTGATTGCATATGCACATAAACATAAGGCGGATGTGAATTTTTGGGGGAATGCGGCATTGCTTCACGACTTTGATTACGAGATGTTCCCGGATGCAAATCAACACCCTTTTGAGGGAGCGAAAATCCTTGAACAGAAAGGATTCGATAAAGAATTTATTGATACGGTGCTTTCACATGCTGATTATACAGGTGTTCCGAGGGATACGCTGCTGAAAAAAGTCCTTTTTGCTTGTGATGAGTTAGCCGGTTTCATTACGGCAGTTGCATATGTAAGACCAAATAAAACAGTTCTTGAAGTAGAAGTGAAATCCGTTGTAAAAAAGATGAAGGATAAAGCTTTTGCAAAGAATGTAAGCCGGGAGGATATAAAAAAGGGGGCAGAAGAGTTGGGAATCCCGCTTGAAGAACATATCCGATTTTGTTTGGATGCGATGAAGGAAAACCACTCAATTCTTGGAATTTAACGATTAAAAAAACTTTTTATTAATGACTTGACAAGTGGCGGTTACTTCCTTAAATTTGGCTCAAAAAAAAGGAGTAATTTTTTTTCGAGTAATTTGCTACAATAATAAATAGTCAACTTTTATTTTCAACTTTAACCAAACTTAGAACAAGTTAGGATTAATTATTATATGAAAAGCAGATTCTCGGTAATTATTGCGATTATCTTATCGGCTGTGCTTCCTGAACATCTTTTCGCAAGGGCGCCGCG
>DAIRET010000062.1:0-15356 GCA_036795455.1 Ignavibacteriaceae bacterium | reverse complement strand
GATTGTAACCGTGGTATGTAGTATCAATCCCTTATCCGATGCAGAAGAGCTGTAATTAATTATATGACTATTCAGAACCATAGCATTCGGAATTGTAATATCAACATTTTTTGGAGTTCTGATTCTGGTTACAAGAAGAGTTTTTTCAACAACATCACCGACAGTATCAGCAATTTTTACCCTATCCCCTATTTTAAATGGACGCATATATGTTAATACAACACCGGAGACCATATTAGCAATAGCGGATGAAGACCCTAAAGAAAAAAGTATACCGAGAAAAACCGAAATTCCCTGAAAGAACGGGGAGTCGGAACCGGGTAAATACGGAAATATTATTATTGCTGCAAGAACTAAAATTAAAAACCTAACTATTTTATATGTCGGTATAGCCCAGTCTTTGTGAAATCCTGGAATCTCAAGTGTCTCTTTTTCGACTTCATTAAAAAGGAACTTTACAAATTTAATGATATACCTGAACACGAAAACAAGTACAACTATGAAGAACAGGTTCGGAAGAAAATCCAGGAATGAATTAATCACTACAGTTAACGGATTTAACACATAGTTTATTAGTTTTGCAGCCCATGTTGCGCTAAAAGAAAAAAGACTGAATATTATTGTTAAATACAGATAAGTTAGAAGGACTAAAAGGAAGAAACGGGTAATTTTTGTAACAAAGCTAAGCGCTTCAACTGTTCTATCTGCCGATACAATTTCGATTGTTTTAATCCTAATTGATTTGATTTTTGTTTCTTTCCATGAACCATATTTGTCAAGCATTATCCGTGCAAGTGCATTAATAGCTTTGAAAAATGAGACAAACAATGCTGTATAAAAAACAATCAGAAGTATCGATTTTATTATCGGTTGTAAATCCATTTTCCGCGTATAAGGCCATAATTGCATTGTCTCGGTAACGAAATAATATATAACAACTAATGACAATACGAACCTTAACCCTTTCAATAAGATTAGAAAGGTTTTTACAATTGTAGAAGACTGGATTATTTCTTTCCCCTTCACCGAAACAGATTTCACTTTCTGTTTATCAAGCAGCATTACCTTTTTATATAAGAGGGGGAACAAATATTTAGCGAGAATAAAAAACAAAATGGAAAGAATTAAATAAACGACAGTATAAATTAAATTCTCGAGCATAGCTTTCGGGCTATATACATTCCTTACTTTTTTCAGATTGATTACAATAATCTCTTTGTATTTTTCCGCAAGGTTACGTGCGTCAATATCTTTTAATCTAACATCTGCAGGTGTAACCGCAAATAATACATCTTCATTTAGTATGATCAGGAACATATTATCCTGCTCAACTATTTTTGCCGAATCGTAATTAAGATTTTCCTGTTTTGTTAACTGTTTAAGTTCTTCAGAAACTTCTTTTGCACGGCGTTCTGCCGAGAATGTACCGATACCCGCATAAATACTAAAAAGTGTATCTCCGTCAAGAATAACAGGGGAACCTTTTTGTGCTTCGTTTAATGTTTGGGTAAAAATAGTTGTGGATAAAAAAAAGAAAATGGAAAGGAAATAAATTAAAGATAAAACTTTGCTCGTTTGTTTATGATTACTCATTGTAGAATCTACTCCGTATAAATTTTCTTTACACTCTGGTTTGGAACCAACTAAAACCGAGTTAAAGATACATTTAAAACCAAAGAATAACAATCGTTCATATCACGTAATAATATTAACGATTGTCAGCCTTGTTGTTTTATTCGTACTCGTTTAACGGCTTTTTATGAAAGACTGAATCCATCACATCAACAACTTCCTGGAGTAAAAACGGTTTGGCGATATAATAGTCCATACCATGGGATAAAAACTCTTTCCTGTCGAATTCGCTTGCATACGCAGTAACTGCAACAATAGGAACATTCTCATAACCGGGTATCTTCCTTATTTCCTGTGTAAGTTCAATCCCGTCCATCCCGTGTTTTAAATTTATATCCATTAATATTGAATCATATTTTTTTTGATTTATCATTGACAGCGCTGCATCGGCATCAACAGCAAACTCTAAACTATAATGCTGCCCAAGAGCCAGTCTGATTACATCTCGTGCGATTTCATCATCTTCAACATGAAGAACAGCTTTTTTTTCTTTTATTACTTCCATTTTTTCCTTTCTAGTATTAGTTTTATGTAAAGGTTAATACTAAATTTCAACCCCTTCTACCGGAAAGCTAACAAGAAAAGTAGTTCCTTCTCCTATTATGCTTTCAACGGTTATTTTTCCATTTAAATATTCTACATACTTTTTAACAATCGTCAGTCCAAGCCCGGTTCCTTCAAACTTCCGGTTCAAACCTTCGCTTGCCTGTCTAAACTCGTCCCAGATAATTGATCGTTTTTCCGCAGGAATACCAACTCCTGTATCCTTAATAAACAATTCTAATAATGAACCATTTTTGTTATCAAATTCTACCGTTACCGATATACTCCCTTTATTCGTAAATTTAACGGCATTACTAATCAAATTGTTAAGTATACCGCAAAAAAGGTTCTCATCGGTTTTCACAACTAACCCTTCCGGTTTGACATTTTTGATAATTTTCACGCCGTTCCTTTCGGCGGTTTTAATGTATTGATTAGTCACATCCTCAATAACGGATGAAATGTCTACTTCTTTTATTTCCAGTTTTGTTCTAATTAGTTCTACTCTTGTCAGATCAAGTATCTTAGTTAAAGTATCTTTCATTCTTTTTGAAGAGTTGAAAATCACTTCTGCCATTCTTTTGGCATCCAGATCGGTTAATGATTTAGACAAGACTTCGGCATAACTCATGATTCCCACAAATGGAGTACGAAGTTCATGGCTCATGTTAGCAAAGAAATACGATTTTATTCTATTCATTTCTTCTGCTTTTTCTTTTGCTTCAATTAAAACTCTTTCAACTCGTTTCCTCTCGGTCAAATCCATGTTTGTCCCGGAAATACGAATAGGTTTATTATTCGAATCTCGCAAAACAAAACCGCGTAACAGAACAGGAATATAATGACCGTCTTTATGTTTAAGCCGGAATTCCAGCTCGTAGCTCGTATTGTTGCCATCCAAAACCTTTTGAATTTTTTCAAGATAGTCTTCTTTATCATCAGGATGGATCAAATCAAACTGTAAACTTGAAGAAACGGGTAATTCATTAGGTGAATAACCAATCATTTCCCACCATTGAGGAGAATAATAAAACTCCTTTTTCTCCATATCGTAATCCCATGGAGCATCATTTGAGCCTTTAACAACAAGGTTCAATCGTTCTTCCGACTTCCTTATTATTTCATTTCTTTTTTCAATGTTTTTAATTCTAATATGGAAAAAGAGAAATATAAGTGTAAATATAGAACCAACCGAGATTGTAATAAACCACCATGTCCACCAGAAAGGCGGAGTAATCACGAAACTGAATTCCAACGGTTTTGAATTCCACATGCCGTTATTGTTACAAGCAATCAATAAAAACTTATAACTGCCCGGTGATAAATTTGTATAATTAGCAAAATTATACTTTGTTGCCGGAGACCAGGTTGAATCCAACCCTTCAAGTTTATATTTATATAAAACATTTTCGGGAATTGTTAAACTTACTCCTACAAAAGAAAACTGAAGGAAGTTTTTATCATAAGGCAAGCGTAGGTTAATCGGTAAACCGGTAGAAGAATCAATACCGGTACTATACTTGGTGTAATCAGTTGGTTGATAGAATAAATCCACGCCGTACAATTTCAACTTCGGTTCAAAAGTATTAAACACGTCATATTTTAAGGTGGGGTTATATTTCGATACTCCCAAATTATGCCCGAACCAAATATTTCCCTTACTATCGATGAAAGATGCTCCCTGGTTACATTCTAACCCGGTAAATCCCTCTGAACTAGTAAAATTATGGATAATTATTCTCCCCGAGTTGTAAAACTCTTCTACATTTAGCCTGCTGATGCCTTTATTAGTTCCGAGCCAGAGAAATTTCTTCCCGTCATACTTCATCGTCGTAACGCTGTTTTCTAATAATCCATCTATCTCCGTAATAAATTTTAAGGAAGAGTCTTTTGTATTAAAGAATATTAATCCTTTCCCCCAATGCCCGAACCAAAAATTGTTTTTATCATCCTGTGCAGCACACCAAACCTGTCCTTTGTCAAATATTTCATGCGGAATGAACTGTTTAAACTTATTATTTTCAAGGATAAATACTCCCTCATCCTCACTGAAGAACCAGATTTTCCCGGTATTATCTTGAAGAATAAAGAATACTCCCATTTCTTCTTCATTTACTCCGAGAGTGTACGTTTTGAATTCCTTCCCATCATATTTTAATACACCGCTAATTGTCCCCAGCCAAATATTCCCTTGAGTATCTTCAGTAATGTTAAGTATTATTCTAAGATTGTATGCCTCTTCTTTATATATAGTTTTAAAACTCCTCCCGTTATACAAAGAAAGTCCCCCGGTAGTACCGAATAATAAATCACCGTTTTTTCTTTTGTAGGTGGAAAACACCTGGTTATCAGGTAACCCTTCCTTCATTGTATAACTGGTAAGTTTATCTTTATCGATTTTAACAACACCGTTATTATTTGTCCCCACCCAAATTGAACCTTTGTTATCCTCTGTAATCGACCATACATACTCATTATGAAAACCTGTTTTATCAATCCAATTAGAAAAATTTGTTTTACGGATTTTAAACAATCCGGCTCCATCCGTTCCAAGCCAAATATTCCCTTCATAATCCTCAAAAAAAGTTCCGGCAGCAAAATCTGTTTTACTATGAATCAATCTCAACTTTTCAAATTTTTTATCTTTTAATGAAAATAACCCATTTTTTGAAGCAATTAAAATACTGCCATACTTGTCTTGAAATACCGAATAGATGAAAATGTCTGTTTGAATTTTCTCAAATTTAAATCCATTTTGAACTGGAGTAATTATTGTTAGCCCTGTGGAATGCCCTATGTAAATCTTTCCCTTTTTGTCGATAAAAACCGAACTTATATAATCTTCCAATAAACCGTCAGATTTAGTATAGTTATGAAATTTCTCTCCATCAAATCTGCTCAAACCGTTTAGCGTACCAATCCAGAGGCTGCCGTCGGTAGCAAGAGAAAAATCCTTAATACTATTATGAGCTAATCCGTTTTTTGAGTTCCACTTTCGGAAGGTATTACCGTTATAATGAATAAGACCGTTTGTGTTGTCTGCTATCCACATCCCCCCGTTACGGTCGGTAATGATTCTATTTACCCTTGAGCTGCCATATTCGGCAACAAGGTTATGAATTCTTCTATTTTTAATAAGTGATAAGCCTGATGATGTTCCAACCCATGTATTCCCGTTTTCTGCGTGATAGATTGCATATATCATGTTATCGCTCAATCCGTCTTTAAGCGAGAGATTAGAAAAGGTATTCCCATCGAATTTCGAGATTCCGCCGCCGTTTGTCCCGACCCATAAAATTCCATCATGGTCTTGAGCAATCGAAAGAATTTGAGAGTGGGCCAGACCATCTGCGTCGGAATACTGCGTAACCATATAGTCCTGCGCAGCAACCGGAATGAAAGCAAAGAATAATAAAACTAAAAAATTCTTTAACATTAAATTTCCATTAAAACGGTTCTCCTGCAAACCGGGTTAAATTAGGTAAATAATACTGCAAAGTATTATCGAAAAAAAATGAAAAAAGTTTAGCCTATAAAAAACTTTCCGTTACTTTATTCGTATTCCCGTTTTAATTAAACTTTTCCAAAAAGAAGAAGTTGATATTACTAATGGCAGGACAAGCATGGTAAATTATTCATACTCTAAAAGTAATTCACCTTTTCTAACCATCTTCGATTCTTTTACAGAAATGCTTTTAATCCTTCCATCCCTTGCAGAAACGACATTGTTTTTCATTTTCATTGCTTCAAGAATGAGGAGGCTGTCCCCTCTTTTAACTGTTTGCCCCTCTTTCACATGAATCTTTGTTACAATGCCAGGGATAAAAGCGTTTAATTTGTCCGGGTTCGGAGGTTGATAAATCTTTCTCTTTTTAAACTTGGTCGTAAGTTTAGTTTCATAAAAAGTATCATCAACCGGAAATGCTGTTAAATTATTGTTCTGATCCATATTACTACTAAAAGGGTGGAATTCCATGTTTTCTGTTTGGTCTAATTTCTTTTTTTTCACGTGATATTTGAACCGCATGAATCAAATAACCACGTGTTTCTTCAGGATTAATGACTGCATCAATATGTCCGTTTGCAGCAGCAACATAAGGATTCGCAAATTTTTCAGTGTATTCCTGAACTTTTTGTTTTCTTGTTTCTTCAGGGTTCTCGGAAGCGGCTATTTCACTTTTGAAAATAATATTTGCAGCCCCTTCGGGTCCCATTACCGCTATTTCTGCCGTAGGCCATGCAAAGACAAAATCCGCTCCAAGATGTCTTGAACACATTGCAATATAACCGCCACCGTACGCTTTTCGTAAAATGATTGTTATTTTGGGAACAGTAGCTTCGCTGTATGAATAGAGGATTTTTGCGCCGTGCCTGATAACTCCGTTATGTTCCTGGTCTACACCCGGAAGATAGCCCGGGATATCGACAAATGTAATTATCGGGATGCTGAATGCATCGCAGAACCTAATAAAACGTGCGGCTTTATCGGAAGAATCTACATCAAGTACACCTGCAAGAACAAGTGGTTGATTCCCTATGATTCCAACAGTATCTCCGTTTAACCTTGCAAAGCCGATTACTACGTTTGGAGCAAAAAATTCCTGTATTTCAAAGAAATCGGAATCGTCGCATACGGATTTAACTACATCCCTAATATCATAAGGCTTGGATGGTTCCGGGGGAATAACGGATGTTATCTCAAAATTCGATTTCGGCGGTTTAGGAGGAAGCGGGTCTGCACGCTTTGTATTATTCCATGGAATGAATGTCATTAGTTTTTTTATTTGCTCAAAACATTCGTATTCACTTTTTGCATAAAAATGGGCATTGCCGGATATTTCTGTCTGTACTTTTGCTCCGCCAAGGTCTTCCATAGAAATCTC
This sequence comes from Ignavibacteriaceae bacterium, assembly GCA_036795455.1. GTDB lineage: Bacteria > Bacteroidota > Ignavibacteria > Ignavibacteriales > Ignavibacteriaceae > DAIRET01. The sequence continues at coordinate 8,298 of DAIRET010000062.1, read as the reverse complement.
TTCGCCGAGAACTGTTTTGATTACTTCGGGACCTGTAATAAACATCTTTGAAATTTTGTCGACAACAAAAACAAAATCGGTTAGAGCGGGTGAATAAACAGCTCCACCAGCACAGGGGCCTAAAATAACTGAAATTTGGGGAATTACTCCCGAAGCAAGTGTATTGCGATAAAATATTTCTCCATAACCGGCAAGTGAATTAACACCTTCTTGAATCCTTGCACCACCTGAATCATTTATACCTATAAGCGGAACGCCGAGTTTAACCGCATGATCCATAATTTTAGTGATTTTTCTTGCGTGCATTAATCCAAGCGAGCCACCGGCTACAGTAAAATCCTGGGCGAAAATACAAACCGGGTGTCCCATAATGTTGCCGATACCTGTTATAACACCGTCGCCTGGGAGCGCTTTTTTATCCATTCCAAAATCTTTACCGGCGTGTTCGACAAAAAGGTCGTATTCGTGAAATGAATCCGGGTCAAGAATAGTTTTAATTCTATCTCTTGCTGTCATCTTACCCATAGCAATCTGTTTTTCCATTGCTTTATTACCGCCGCCAACGGTTACTTTTTCTTTTCTTTTAAAGAACTCAACTATCTTATCTTTAAGCCACATATTCGTATTCAACCATTTATTATTAATAAAACTATTTATTGTTCTAAGCGATAAACGAATGATTATCCAAAAAACAATAAACCATTTTACATCTGTTTTCCCGGTATTACGGTTTAGGTTAAAAAACCTAAAGCTGTTAAAACCAGGAATAAAATATCATGGCTGCTTAAATGCCATTGATGCTACTTAGAAGCAATCAACGGACTTGTAGAAAAAATTCTAAAGTTAAAGTTTCGGTAATAAAGAGCCGAAAGCTATTGTATTTTCAAACTGTATTGCAAAGATAAATCAATTTCAATAAAAAACATTATTTATCTTTATGAATTCGGCATCGGCATCATATTTCTTTATGAACTTTATGAATTCCGAATTAATATACTCTTGATGTTTTTTTTCAAAATCCTTTATAAGTTTTTCTATCCTCGTCCTGGGGAGAATAGTTTTAAAATAGTTTTTCTCTTCCTTATCGTCGTAGATTCGATAATAATAACTTTTTTTCTTTTCCATCTTTTCTCTCATATTGTGAACGGAATAATTACTTTAATATTTCGTCTGCATGCATAATATCGGAGAATAATTCACTTTTAATAGACTCGGAATTCTTTCTTGCATTTGCGAGTGCATTTATTATGTAACGATTTGCTATAAAAACCTTATGTGGCTCTTTTTCTGCTTCATCAAGAAGCAGGTAAGAGACAAAAATATAACTGTACAACTCAACAAGGTCTTTTGCAGCAACTTCTTGAAATGTCGTATCCTTTTTATCAACGACATATTTAAGACAATCCATGAAAATTGCCCTAATATCTTTTACGAAATTTACTAACCTAACAAGTCCGGCTTTATACTCTTTTGCTTCTTTTTCATTAAAGAGGTCGGCAAGAATATCATTTATTACTCCGCCGTAAGCTGCAACAATCTGAAGTTGCGATGTACCTTCATAAATGTTTGTAATTCTTGCATCACGTGATAAACGCTCAACTTTGAATTCTTTCATATAACCGGTACCGCCGTGAATCTGCATTGAATCATATGTAATTTTATTAGAGCTTTCTGTCAATACATATTTACACATCGGGGTAAGCAGGTTGGCTATTTTTGTATACTGCTTTAGTTTTTGATTTTCTTCTGAATACGGTTTCCCTTCCGCTTTAAGTCTCTCAATCAATTCTTCACATTTTTCCTTTATGTCAACGCTTTTCGCAGCAGCATAAAACAAAGAGCGGTTACTTTCGAGCATTACCCGCATATCAAGTAACATGTTTGTAACAACAGGAATATTGTAAATCGGTTTACCGAATTGTTCCCGTTCTTTTGCATATTTTAACGCTTCTTCATAAGCTGCCTGGGATATCCCGAGAGCCTGAGCTGAAACTCCCATCCTTGCTCTGAACATAAGGTCCAAAACGTATTTAATTAAACCGAATTTTCTTTGTCCCACAAGCTCGGCACGTGTATCGTTAAATTGAAGTTCACAGGTTGGCGAGCCGTGAATTCCGAGTTTATGTTCAATTCTTCTAACTTTAACAGTTTCATCACTGAAGCAGACAAACATGCTCAATCCCCGCCCATCTTTTGAACCCTGTTCTGACCTTGCGAGAACAAGAAGTACGTCTCCGTTTCCATTTGTAATGAATCGTTTCACACCGCGTAAAAACCATTCACCTTTATCGTTTTGATAAGCGTGAAGTTTTACAGCCTGCAAATCGGAACCTGCATCCGGCTCAGTAAGAGCCATAGCACCCGTATATTCTCCCGTACAGAACCCGGGAAGATATTTCATCCTTTGATCTTCACTGGCAAATTTTTTAATAGTATCTGCAATATCCTGTAAACCGAAAATATTCATTAACGAAGCATCAGCTCTGGATACTACTTCAATTGCCATCATATAGATTGTAAAAGGGACGTTCAAGCCGCCGTATTTTCTCGGAAGGATCATTCCCATTAAATCTGCTTGCGAAAGATGTTTCAGGTTTTCCTGTGTCCCTTTTGCGTATGATACTTTTCCATTATTGAATACCGCACCTTCAATATCAACGTCGGAGGCTCTCGGAGCTATGAAATTAGCTGCAATGTCCCCTACTATCTCTAATAATTTTCTGTAATTTTCAATAGCATCTTCGTAATTAACAGGAGCATAGTTGTAGATGTGCGACTCTTTATAATCATCTTCGGCAATTTTAACTACTTCGTTTAACTCGGTATTTTCGAAATGAAAAAGTATATCTTTATTATCTAAAAAAAAGTTGGGCATCTTTTCTCCTATTTCAATTTTTGTTTATAAGCTTCAATAAACAGCGGTATAACTTCGGCAGCGTCGCCAAGTATTCCGTAATGAGCAACCTCGAATATCGGTGCATCCGGGTCGTTATTGATAGCAATTATTTTATTCGATTCCTGCATTCCGGCTCTATGTTGTATTGCACCTGAAATACCAACAGCTATATATAATTTGGGACGTACTGTAACACCTGTTTGTCCGACCTGTCTTTCAGGAGTAATAAAACCGGCATCAACTGCAGCGCGGCTACCGGCAACTTCTCCGCCGATTGTATGAGCAAGGTCATGTATCAGTTTGAAGTTCTCTTTTGAACCAAGCCCGTAACCACCGGCAACTATAATCGGTGCACCTTTAAGATTGATTTTGCTCTCTTCCCGATGCTGTTCAACTATTTCAACCAGTTTGTCAACATCAACCGGAGTGTATTTAATCTCGGTAATCTTTACTGCTTTCGGATTTTCCACTTTAATCATTTCCATAACGCCTTCTCGTACAGTTGCCATCTGGGTTGGTACGTCCGGGGAAATGATTGTTGCAATAATGTTTCCGCCAAAAGCAGGACGGATTTGCAGTAAAAGATCGCTGTAATCTTTACCAAGGTAATTTACATTTGATATTTTAAGGTCAGTACAGTCTGCTGTTAATCCGCTTTTAGTAAAAGAAGCAACTCTTGGTGCAAGGTCTCTTCCGAAAACAGTAGCTCCGAATAGAACAACACGCGGTTGATGTTCTATTACAAGCTCGTTGATAATTCTGCTGTACGATAAGGTAAGAAAATTTTTTAGCTCTGGGCTGTCAACCAGTATCGCTTCATCAGCACCGTAGTTGAATGTTTCAACAGCAATATTCTTTACTTCATGCCCTATAACAACTGCTTTTAAGTTGCCCGCCATATTATCGGCTAATTTTCTTCCTTTGCTTAATAATTCAAAACTAACGTCCGCCGGTTTACCTTCTCTTTGTTCGATAAACACCCATACGTCTTTTGATAAATTATTCATAAAATTCCTATTAAGTATGATTAAACTAATTTCACTTTTCTAATTAAATGCTCAAAGACATTATTGAAGAACACTATTTTATCCAAAAATATGGTCTTGAGTCAATTGATCGATAAGGCTGCCTAAGCCTGCTTTGGTCGGTTCAATTTTTGTATGACTACCTCCAGCCAAAACAACCGATTCTATTTTGTGTACTTTGGTTGGAGACCCTTTGATTCCGCATCTTTCGGCATCAACATTCAAATCGTCGGTTGTAAGCGTATTTATTAAGAGTGATTTTTCTTTGTATTCATGGACAAGTTTATCAATGTATAAAAGAGAATTTCCGTCAACTACTTTTTCCAAATCAATAATCGATTTTGCATTTTTGTAAGCCATTACTCTTTTCAATTGGAAAGGTCTCGGTTCCGTAGCATCTTTTATTACCGTAATCAAAACCGGGAATGTGCTTTTCAGAATTTCATAACCGCCGTCGATTCTTCTTCTTACTATAACCCGTTCATCCTTTATGTCAAGAACCTGCTCTGCATAAGTTATCTGCGGAATCCCGAGTTTTTCGGCGGTTTGCGGACCAACCTGTGCAGTATCGCCGTCAATTGCCTGTCGCCCGGCAAAGATAAAATGATAATCGCCGATTTTTTTTATTGCTTCGCTAAGTACATAAGATGTTGCAAGTGTATCAGCACCGGCAAATTTTCTATCACTAATTAAATAAACATCATCTGCACCAAGGTAAAGGCATTCTCTTAATATGTCGGAAGCTCTTTGAGGTCCCATAGTAACAGCAGTTACTTTTCCGCCGAATTTGTCTTTAACCTGGAGTGCTAATTCAAGTGCTACTTTATCTTCAAAATTAAATATTGCGGGAAGTTTTGACCTGTTAACAGTTCCGTCATCACGCATTACTTTTCCTGATATATTTGCAGTATCCGGTACCTGTTTAACCAAAACGATTGAATTATACATTAACTCCTCTATATTTCTGGAAATTTTTTCATTAAAAGGTGGGCAAAAGTAAAAAAAAGTGAGTGATTCTGCAACTTTATTTTGTGCAATTCCGGTTTCCATTTAAGCAAATTTATTATATTTTGAACGGTCATTTAAATGTATCCGTTATTACAGTAGAAAACATCATTAATACTGATTTGGCTTGTTATTTCGACAAAAAATTGAAAGTTGTTTATGCTCGATAAAATAAAAGAATCTTTCACAAAATTCTCCGATAGAAATGCGTTCTATTTTCAGAATAAGTATTACACTTATTCCGACCTTGCACAACGGGTTTCTAATATCCGCTCAGTGCTTAATTCAACCGTTCAACCGGATGAAAAAGTTATCGGACTACTTATCAAGAATAATATTGAAACTTATTCCGGGATTTTAGGCATCCAGTTTGCCGGTTACGGCTATGTTCCGATTAACCCGGAAAATCCCGTCGAAAGAAACCGCGAAGTAATTAATCAAGCAGAGATTAAAACAATAATAACGGGTGTAGTTGATGATGAGATAAAGCATATTTGTGAAAACCTTGATATAAAAATTGTTGCGGTTTCAACTCTTGAAAATGTTCCGATTAATCTTGAGCTACCAGACGTAGGTGATGACAGTTTAGCTTATATTTTCTTTACATCCGGCAGTACCGGGAAACCGAAAGGTGTTCCAATTACCAGGGCAAACGTTAAGTCATTCTTCGAATCGTTTCAGAGACTTGGTTATTCGATTGATGAAAATGACAGGTATTTACAAATGTTTGAATTGACATTTGACTTATCAGTCGGTTGTTACGTTATTCCCCTTAGCTTGGGATGCTGCGTCTATCCCGTACCCGACGACGGAATAAAGTTTGCCAATATTTATTCGGTTCTCGAAGATCACAAAATTACATTCGCATGGTTCGTTCCTTCAGTGTTAGCTTACTTACGACCATACTTTGAAGAAATGAATTTTCCCGATTTGAAATATTCTCTCTTTTGCGGAGAAGCTCTTTATGAAGAACTTACAAAAGAGTGGTTAAAATGTACACCTAACGGGAAAGTAATTAATGCATACGGACCTACCGAAGCAACAATTTTCTGTATGATTTATAACTGGGATGAAGAAAACGGTTACAGCAAATCTTATAACGGAATGGTCTGTATCGGTAAAGAGATGGATTCGACAAAGATTTTAATAGTGGATGATAATAATATACCTGTAAAACCTGGTGAAACCGGTGAATTATGTTTATCAGGTTCACAGGTTACTCCCGGCTATTGGAGAAATGAAGAAAATAACCGAACCGCCTTTTTCAAGCATAATTTGGATGGAAAGGAAACAATTTTTTATAAGACCGGCGATTTAGCTTTCTTAGATAAAGAGGGAGATTGTTTTTATATCGGCAGAAAAGATTTCCAGGTAAAAATACAGGGTTTCAGGGTAGAACTTAGCGAGATTGAACATCATGTTAGAACATTTACAAATATCCCGAATGTTTGTGTTATCCCTTACCAGGACAAAAACGGGAGTACAGTTCTACACTTATTTATCGAAGGTTTTAACGGAAATGGAAGCGAAATAATTGAACATTTAAACACAAAAGTACCGTTTTATATGATACCGGTTGGAGTAACATCCGTACAGGCATTTCCATTAAATCAAAACGGGAAAGTTGACAGAAAAAAACTTTTACTTTTACTAAATACATAAGAGAGTCGTTATGAATGAAATAATCGAAATATCCCCGGCAACAAGTGCAGATATAGACTTCGTAATTGATACAATTATCGAAGCTGAAAAAAGCGGAACTGAAAAAATGAGTTTCTGTAACATTTTTTCTATGACGGAACCCGAAGTTAGATTATTGCTGAAAAGGATACTTGAGAAGGATGTAACGGGACAGGAATTAAGTTACTCCGAATATCTTATTTGCAGAGTGGACGGTGAATATGCTGGAGCATGTACTTCATGGATTGAAGAGGAAAACGGTTATTCGGCTGCATTATTAAAAGCCGACCTTCTCTTCGACTTCGTTGAACGGGAAAAACTGATTGAAGCTCAAAGAATTTTCTCTTTGATTCAAGGAGTTAATATTGAGCGGGAACCCGGAACACTTCAAATTGCATATGCCTACGTCAAACCAAAATTTAGAGGCAGGGGTATTATCGGTTTATTGATGAATGAACATATCAAAAATCAAAAAAACAGAGTGCCGGGTATTAATAAAGCTCAACTTAGAATTACAAAAACCAACGAAAACGCCGCAAGAGCTTACGAAAAAATCGGCTTTGTAAAAATTTATGAGAGAACAGTTGACAATGATGAAATACTTAAAATACTTCCGGCAAAGACAAAAATATTAATGGAAAAAACATTTTAATTCCTTTTTTAAGTAAATCAGAATTATAAGGATAAGGTTTTTTATGAGCGACGGAATAATAATTCGTAACGCAAAAGAGAGCGATATTGAGTTTATTATCGATTCAATAATTAATGCTGAAAAAAGCGGGACAGATAGAATAATAACCTGCGGAGTGTTTTCAATTTCGGAAAGTGAATTTAGAGTTATTCTAAGAGAAATTGTACTTAACGGTATTCAAGATTACGAATACTCTCTGGACGGGTTCATAGTTGCTGAATTTGAAGGAAGACCGATTGGGGCTATGGTTTCATGGATTGAAGAACACTCCGGTTTTTCAAGTGCCATTTTAAAAGCTAATGTATTTATTCCTTACATAAAGCAGGAAAAGAAAGAAGATATTTCGCATACTCTACAATTGATGAAAAATTACGGAATTCGGCGAACCCCGAACACAATCCAAATTGAATTTTTCTATGTTTTAAATGAATTCCGGGGACGCAGAATTATTTCTCAATTGATTACTCATGCGATTAATAAACTTTTATCTGTTGATGACAAAATAAACAGGGTTGAAGTCGTTTTAATGAAAGATAATATTAGTTCCTTTAATGTATTGAAACGGATGGGTTTTGAAATTTGTACCGAGGTTGTGATAACAGAGGAGAAAATCCTTGAAATCTTTCCATCCAATATAAAAATTCAAATGTGTATTGAAGGAGAAAAGCTGAAAAATCTTTTAGAGAAAAACAAAGAAGAATAAAAACTATACTAAACCTGAAATAACATTTTAAAGGGGAGGACACTCCCCCCCTTCTCTGAAATCCTATTAAGATGATGGTTACAGGATTTCTTACCCTGTTAAAACTTAAAATAAATAAACGGTTGTAATTCGGCAGATTTGAACTGAACTACAAACCAGATAACAACTGCTAAAACTACAGCTTGCAATAACACCGGAGTTTTTGATAATATTTCTACTGTTTTCTTTTCCCACGAATCCGGCGTAAAATGCATTAAATACGCAAATACAAGCAAAATTATAATTATCGGGTATGCTT
>DAIRET010000061.1:0-15452 GCA_036795455.1 Ignavibacteriaceae bacterium | reverse complement strand
GCAGGCACAATGGGAGCTACACTCGTTAATTTGAACAGCGGCGGACAAACAAAATTTTCCGGGATGATTGTCGGGATCACCGCATTACTTGTACTTCTACTTCTCGGTGAATTTATTGCATGGATACCGGTTTCTGCACTTGCAGGAATACTGATGGTAGTTGGAATAAGAATGATCGATAAAAAAAGTTTTGAACTGCTTAAATCGCGGACAACAATGCTCGATTTTTTTGTAATTCTTGCCGTGATAATTGCAGCAGTTAGTTACAGTCTTATTACTGCAGCCGGAGTAGGAATCGCACTTGCAATACTCCTCTTTTTACGTGAACAGATAAGAACTTCCGTAATAAGAAGGAGAATGAAAGTTGGACAGGTCTTTTCCAAGAAAGTTAGAATTGAAAGCGAACTTGAAGTATTAAACCAACATAGTGAATCCACAATTGTATTGGAGTTACAGGGACAGTTATTTTTCGGAACGACAGATCAACTGCTCACAGAGTTGGAACCATATCTAAAAAAATGTAAATATGTTATTCTTGATATGCGGCGTGTAGCTTCAATTGACTATACTGCTGGCAACCTTTTACGCCAAATAAAAGCAAGATTAAAACCGATTAAAGGAGTTTTAATTTTCAGTTCTATTCCAGCAAATTTGCCAACAGGACAAAATGTGAGGAAGTATCTCGAAGACCTCGGGCTGGAAGAAAAAAAACGTCTTAAGTTTTTCGATACTTTAGATCAAGCAATTGAATGGACTGAAGACCGTATACTAAAGAAAGCCAAAGTAATTCATAAGGACGAAAGCGAACCGTTAAATCTTGACGAACTGGAGTTGTTCAAAGGTTTATCACAGGACGCGTTTTCAACAATACAGAGTGCAATTGAAGAGAAAGATTATCAAGCCTCGGATACTATTTTTTCCATCGGCGAAGAGAGCGAAGAAATTTACTTTATAAGGAAAGGCAACGTAAAAATTGTTCTTCCGCTCACAGGTGGAATGATACATCACCTGGCTACATTTTCAAGAGGGAATTACTTCGGAGATATGGCGTTCCTTGATAAAGGGAAACGCTCTGCAAATGCAGTTGCGTCGGATGATGTTTCTCTTTACGTTCTTAAAAGAAGCCGGTTTGATGAAATTGCGAAAGAGCATCCGAAGACAGCTGGATTGTTTTTTGAGCGACTTGCTTATACAATTTCAGCACGGCTAAGGCAGAGCAATACAGAGTTAAAAGCTTTGCAAGAAAATTAGACTATTAATTTTAGTTTAACCTTTCAACTTACCGTTCAAATGTAAATGACACCATTAATTAATTTGAATGGTTTTAATTATATAAATAGCTGTAGTTTTAGAACAATAAAATTAAACGCTATTAATTAAGGAACGTTATGAATAATACAAGAACCCGTGTCTGTCCGGTCGAACGGGCGAATTCACTTGATAACAAAATTAGAAAATGGTTCCAGAATCCAGGAAAGATACTTGCACCTTATATTAAAGAAGGAATGAAAGTACTTGATGTCGGTTGTGGTCCCGGTTTCTTTTCAATTGAAATTGCTAAAATGGTTGGAACCGATGGGAAGGTTTTTTCAGCCGATCTTCAAGAAGGAATGCTTGAAAAAGTTAAAGCTAAAACAAAAGGAACTGAATTGGAAAACCGGGTAATCCCGGTTAAATGCGATAAGAATAAAATTAATCTAACTGAAAAAGTTGATTTTGTCTTGGCATTCTACATGGTACATGAAGTGCCGGATAAAGCCTCTTTTTTTAATGAATTGAAAACAGTGTTAAAAGAAAACGGGGAGTTTTTGATTGTTGAACCGAAATTTTTTCATGTCTCAAAAGATGCTTTTCAATCAACAGTAAATCATGCCGAAAAAGCAGGTTTCATTGCTTACACGGGACCGAATCTTCCTTTCAGTCAAACTGTAGTTCTTAGAAAGAATTGATTTTACTCAAGTTTTACAAAAGAATAATCGGGCTATAACATAAGGAATGGTTTTAGCCTGATTTTTTTGTAAAGAAACAATCTTTAGAAATAGTAAAGATATTTTAGTTTAAGTACAGCAGCACGGCTTACTACATGCATCCGGTTTTCCAATAAATTACCGGCGGAATCATGTTCGTTACTTCTATCCCTGTATTCATTGAATGCGAAATAAATCCAGCTTTTCGGTGAAAAATTATATGAGAAAAGAAACCCTACAATTATTCGTTCCAGTTTATTCGACGAACGGATGAAGAGATTATCAACGTATAATCTTAAATTCAAATCATTAACAGGGGTAAAGGATAGATAAGGGCGGGCATTATAAGTAATGTCCTCAATTTTATTGTCGGGATTACCTTCAATATATGAATCGAAAGAAGTACCTACACGTAAAATTTTTGCAGCTTTAAAACTGAATGAAAAACCTGCGTATGAATAAAACGCAAGATAATTCCTTGAGAAGTTGTATGTTCTTTCATAACCGCCCCAAATATTGCTGCTCCATACTGGTGAGGTATTAAACCACATCGATAAGCTGGTACTGTAGTAATCGTATTTTACATCAAGGTCTTTTGAACGTCCTGCTTCAATATTTATTTCGTAACCCCAATTGTTCCTGAATTGCATATTCAACCCGATGGCAGCAACTTTATCTGTATATACATCTTCATTGTTGTAGTTCAATGCACCACCGAAATAAAGAAGAATCTGTTTAAGATCGCCTTCCGGATAAATCCAAACTGGACCGGAGAGCGCGACTAAATCACCCGTACCCCGCCATGGTACAAATCCAACTTCTTCAATATCGAATTCTTTCCCGATGTATCTGCCTCTTACAGCAGTAGTCCAATCATTGGTTCCGTGTTTAAAACCGAATGATGATGCGAAATCACCATCCGAATTTTTAAAAGAACGCGCAAGCTGGTATGCAAACTGCCAATTCGATTCCCTGAACGCTCCATCAATATCAATTACTCCATTATAACTATTTGCAGAATGTTTTCCCACGTAAAGCACACCGATTGTTGAATTACCATACAATGTTTTTTTTACGCTTGCCGATCCGAAAAATGATTGAGGCTCTGTTCTAAATTTATCATTATCCATATAATCAGTTTTGCCGGTTAAAGCTACAAACCCGCCATATTCATAGCTGTCACTTCTACCGAATACTTTTGTGCCAGCAACAAGCGGGACTTCAGAACCATCCGGAAGTTTTTTCCCGATTCTTCTTGAGTAGAACAGTTCAAGCGGTATGTAAAAACCGGAATTCCTTTCTTTTCCGCTCGGCATAAAAATCTCATTTCCTTCTGTAAAAAATGGACGTTTCTCGTTGAAGTAAGATTCATAACGGGAGATATTAAAAGCGAATGGGTCAGCTTCAATTTGTGCAAAATCCGGGTTAAGCGTAAACATCACAGTCAGTTTGGGAGATGGATTGTAAAAAACATCCATTCCTGCATTTGGTTCTATTTTGTATTTGTTATCTTGCAGATAGGTTGCTTTAGAGATTCCCACCGGGTAAACTTCAAGATTCAAACCTTTTACTGAAGGAGTAAAATTCTCGAAAATAAGTTTTCCGAATTTTGAAATTCTTTGTCCTTCAATCTCTTCATAAGTGCACCAGTAACTGTCTTCATTTAATGCCGGAATCCATCTATCTATATCCATTCCCCATTCAGTCAGCTTCTCATCATACTGAATCGATTTATACGGTATTTCCATTTCAACAACGAATCCCCAATCATAAACAACAGCATCAGCAAACCATATACCGTCCCAGCTATAATCGCGGTTTCGTCCGTCATCCAGCATACGTGCATCCGAGCGAACACCGGAAGCCGATACAGCAAATTTATACGCCGTTTTTTTATCGTTGAAAGTATCGAGCATTAAAGAAATAATATCACCCGTAAAATCATCAAGTTTGCCTGTATTAACTTCGATATTCTTGCGTGAATCGTAACAGACTAAAAGGAAAAAGAGAGACTCTTTCGTTGTCAATAATTTAGCAACTGTTCTTCTAACCGATGGTTTTCCATTATAAGGTTGAAGCTGTATAAAACCATCAATTGAATCGGCATAATTCCATGTCTCTTCAATTATTCCATCTACCTGAATTGGAATATCAATCTTCTTTAAATACAATTTTTTATCTTCGTTTACATGTGCCGCTGCTTGTAAACAAATAATGATAAATAACGGTATAAAAAATTTCATGTGCATTTGTAAATCAATTTCTCAAAAATCTATTTGCAAAATGTTAAGTGTTTCTTCCCACTATAAAAAAAGCCGCCGGAGAAGTTTAGTTTAAGAGTAGCGTTTGGTTCTAAACCAGTATTGCTTGCTCAAAATATTTTGTGTGTAAATTAAAAAATAATCCATTTCCAAAGACCGAACTCCGGATGAACAGGGTTACAAGAAATAATTTATTTCTTTTTCTTATTAGTTTTTTTACAATGCTCGTTTATTGCTTCGAATGCTCTGGGTAATCCGAGTTTGGCTGCCATTTCGAAATCAACACAGGCTCCTTTGTTATCTCTAATATAAGTTTTTGCGAGTCCTCTTGAGTAATACGTCTTAGAATTTTCGGGATCGGCATTAATAAGAATATCAAAATCTTCGATAGCACCTTTAAAATCATCAGCCATTACTTTAGCTTCTCCTCGTAAGTAGTAGGCTTCAATGTTTGCAGGATTTATCCTAATTACTTCTGTAAAGTCTTCAACAGCACCTTCAAAATCACCTACAATAGCTTTATCGGTACCCCTATTTAAGTACGCATTTTCATCATTCGGATTAATTGCAATTGCATCTGTGAAATCGTTAATTGCGCCGATGTTATCACCTATATTCGCTTTGATGTTACCGAGGTTGACATATGCTCTGTAGTTTAGCGAATCATATTTCAACACTGTATAATAGTCGAGTAATGCACCGGATAGATCATCTTCCATTTCTCTTAAGTAACCCCGCAAAAAATATGCACTGGGATTTTTAAAATCAAGTTTTATTGATTGTGTTGCATCATCAAGTGCGCCGTCGATATTATCTAACTCAAGGTTACAGTATGCCCTCTGAAGAAACGCTTCCGTATTTTTATCTTCAAGTTTAATAACCATAGAAAAATCACGTTCTGCAGCCTGATAGTTTTTCAACGAGAAGTATGTCTTCCCTCTGTTGAAATAGTATTCCGGGTTGGAAGGGTTTTCAATAATAGCCTGGTTGAATTCTTCAACTGCTTGCCTCAGGTTGCCTTTTTGATATTCTTCCATCCCTTTTGTGAAGAAGAGAGAAACTGAAGGATTGCATGAGAAGAAAATCAAAACGATAAAAAATGGTATTATATTAAGTGCCTGTTTCATCAATTCAACTTTTTGAATGTTCAATGTTTTCAAGATCGCTAAGCCTAAGATTAAGAGCATAAACAGATATTTGGATTTCGCGGAAAGAGTATGCAAGCGAAATCATTAATAAAAGAAGGCTCAATCCGAAAATGTATTTGCCTATTACAATCTCCCCGGCAAACAAAAGGAACATACAGAATACACATAAGAACAAAGAAGCAATACCAACAGCCTGCATCTTTTTAATCAGGTCAACTCTTTTACGCAAACTCTGAATCTGCATAATTATTATTTCATCGTGGTCTTGTTTGTATTTGGAATGAAGCTCTCTTATCAATTGGGCAATTACAAGGAAGCGGTTTGTATATGCAAGTAAAAGAAGCGAAATTGCCGGGAAAAGAAGCGCCGGAGTTGTAATGTCAATGTTCATAGTGATCTTTGTTTTAACCAATGTTTACGAATTTAATAGACAAAGATAAAAAAATAAGACTAAAATAAACCGAAAAGAAGGTGATACTCAAGCATACTTTTTCCCCGGGGTTTCGGGACCGGGCTTCTTTGTAAATTTTAGACACTCCCGCCCGGATGCGGCAAACACTTCGTAAGCGGGCATCTTCAGTGATTTGAATCCTAAACCTTTACAACCGTACGGCATTTTTGGATCCCATGTAATATAAAAATAGATACACTTTCTACAATCGGTTTTCATAATATATTATCGAATAAATCAGGTGCAAATCAACTTTACGTTTAATACTATTTTTTCTTAATCATCCAGAAAGCATAAACAAGTTCCGAATGAAGAAGCTGTACTTCTTTTTCCTGAACTTTCACGTATTCCTTGAATAGCTCCGCTTTGTCGGGAAACTGTTCGGCTAATTTATCAGCACGATTTTTTATTCTACTTACATCTTCCCCCGCACTATCAACCGCTTCATCATTAGTGAGTATTTTTTCCTCAATTATTTCATCACCGAAGTATGTTAATTCCGATATTGTTTCTCCATAATATTTGTACATCGAATACCTTTTATCTTTTATCACAACATCTTTGGAAATAAAAGCATCGTCAAAAAAGATGAAACCACCAGTTTTAATACAACCACGTAAAACCGCAATGGTTTCTTTAATTCCGCCCCATGGTAGTCCTACCCCGGCAAGTATAACAACATCATGTTCCTTCTCTTTTTCTACTACGTCCCTGATATCGCCGGCTGTAAATCTACAGAGAGATTTCACATTCAGTTGCTCAGCATACTCATTAGCGGCTGCAATGAATGGTTCAAAGCCGTCATAACCTTTAACCTTCGCGCCAAGTTCTTTCGCAATTACACATGAGACAGCACCTTTACCACACCCGAGGTCCAAAACAGAGAAGTCTTTTTTGGTGATATGTTTTTTTAACATATTAACGATATCGGTTGGTGAACCGCCGATCTCAATAAAGTCGGCTAAAAGTTCGGGCAAGTATGGAAGCAATTCCGGGTTTGCATCAAGGGAAAATGCTATGCTTGAATCTAAATCTTTTTTCATGATTATCCTTCCAGTTCTTATTATAGTTTACCGGGTGACGGTACTGAATTAATTAGATTGCTGATTCTATCATGGTCCAATTCATTAAACCATTTCCCCTCTTTCTTAAAATAGGAGCCGATAATAAATGCATCGCAGTAATTGTAATACTCTTTTATATTTTCCGCTGTAATACCGGAGCCTGCAATAACGGGTAAATTTATCTTTTCTTTAATTTCAATTATTTCGGATAATTCCGGTTTTTCACCGGTAGATGAGCCTGTAATAATAACCCCATCGCTTAAAAAAAACTCTGCCGCTTTTGCCGTATCAACTATCGAGATGTCAGACGTTATTGCGTGTGATGAGTGTTTCTTTTTGATGTCTGTAAAAATTAAAATGTTTTCGGCACCGATTTGTTTTCTAAATCTTAAAAGCTCTCCCGCATCGGAATTCATTAAACCTTCATCGGCAATGTGCGAGAATACGAATCCTTCTGCTCTTATGAAATCTCCACCAGCGGAATGCGCAGCCGCCAATGCTTCTTTATTTGCTCCGGCAAGTATTTGTATTCCGCAAGGCAGCTCTACTGATTTTTTTATTTCATATAGAACTATGCTCATAATTGAAGTTATTTCCGGTCCCACCTTTTTGTTAAGATAGGGGACGTCATGCATATTTTCAATCATCAGAGCATCAATTCCTAATGAGAAGTAAAGTTGTGCTTCTGATTTTGCTTTTTCAATTATTGATTTTACACTGCCCGAATACTTCGGCGTTCCCGGAAGAGCGTTGACATGAACCATGCCGATAACTGGTTTATCGATGTTGAATAGTTTCATAATTCTTTGCAGAAAAAGAGTTTTTATGTTTCAAAAAGAAACAAATTCTGAAATTTTGTTAATTGAAAGGAGGTGTAATGATATTGCTACACCTCCCAAAGTTATTTATGGCTTATAAATAATTCTATTTCAGCTTTTTGATTATTGCATCACCCATTTCCTGGGTTGTGCAGGCACCTTTTCCGAATACATCGGGTCCGCCGCGTAATTTCATCATATCATAAGTCATTACTTTTCCTTCTTCAATAACATCGGCAATTGCTTTCCGTATTCTACCAGCGGTTTCAACTTCACCGATATGATCAAGCATCATACATGCGCTTAAAATCATTGCAATAGGGTTGACGATAGAAGGATCTAATTTTTCATATTTTGGTGCTGAACCGTGAGTAGGTTCAAATACCGATACTTCTTCACCGATATTTGCACTACAAGCAAAACCGAGTCCGCCGATTAAACCTGCGAAACCATCGCTTATAATGTCGCCGAACATATTTTCAGCTACAACTACTCCGTAATCTTCGGGATTTTTTGTAAGCCACATCATTTGTGCATCAATGTTTGTATCCCATAATTGAATTCCCGGGTATTCTTTTGCAACAGCCCGTCCGATTTTTAAGAACATGCCTGAAGTTTCTCTCAGCACATTCGGTTTTTCACAGACTGTAACGTTTTTATAACCGAATTTCTTTGCATATTCAAATGCAGCACGGATGATTCTTTCCGTATACTTCTTAGTTACAATTCTTGTTGAAATAGCAATTTCTTCACTCGGCGTATTTTTAAAAGCTTTCATTCTCGGATGTGTTTCGAGAGCTTCTCTAACGATTTTTGGGGGATTAGTCCACTCAATTCCGCCATACATTCCTTCAGTATTTTGCCGGAAGATAACAGTATTAACCGCCGGTTCTTCAAATCCTCCCTTACCATCTTTACGGATGAAGTTTAAAGGATTTCCTTTAAATGCTATACAGGGTCTAATACAGATATCAAGATCAAAATGCTGGCGTAAACCAACTATAGGGCTGAAATAAACATAACCTTTATCTTGAAGTTCGGGAGCTAATTCTCTTGCAGCATCATCTTTCGGTTTACTTGTAATAGCACCGAATAAACCTATTTTATGCTCTTGTAATAAATCAAGAGTTCTTTGCGGAAGAGCATTCCCTTCGGAACACCAAAAATCCCAGCCGATATCACCATGAACATAATTAGCTTTGAATCCGGCAGCTTCAAGAACTTTTACCGCTTCCGGCAGCACTACTTTACCGATGCCGTCGCCCGGCATAGTTACTATTGTACGGGTCATATATTCCTTTCTATAAATAAAAATATTGATGGGCAAATTAGATTTTTGTACTCTGCCAAGCAAGAAAAATCGAATAGGTTTTTGAATTTAATTGATTCTTTAAAATTCATTATTTTACGGTATGAAAAGGAATGATTTGGAAAATGCACAATCATAATTACGGTAGTATTAGGAAGAATCTTCTTATTGCAATTATTCTGAACTCAGTAATTGTAGTAGCACAAATTACTGGGGGATTTTTGAGCAACAGTCTGGCATTGATTTCAGATGCACTGCATAACCTGGGTGATTTGTTTGCATTGGTATTAAGCTACACGGCTAACTATCTATCTATAAAAAGCGGCAATAACCGGATGTCTTTCGGGTTTCTAAGGTCTGAAATTATTGCGGCATTCATTAATTCTTCTTTATTGATATTAATCGGAGCCTATATCGTTTATGAAGGGATAATACGGATTAATAGCCCCGAACCGATTGCAGGCGGGTTAATGATTATAGTTGCGGCTATCGGTTTTTTAGCGAATGCTTTTTCCGCATATTTACTTCACAAGGATTCGGCACACAACCTAAACGTGAAAAGTTCTTACCTTCATCTTTTCTATGATGCCATACATTCCCTCGTAGTAGTGTTTGTAGGTGTATTGATTTTTTTCTTTAACTGGGTTATACTTGATTCGATTTCCTCGATTGTGATTGGATTATTCATTGTAAAAAGTGCATGGAATGTTGTTTCGGAAGCAACAAGTATTCTTAATGAGGGAGTTCCGAAAGAAATTAACCCGGAAGAAGTTGAAAAAGAACTTCGTAAAGTTGAGGGGGTGAAAGATATTCATCATATCCATATCTGGAAGCTCGCCTCTAATTTTATAGCATTAAGCGCACACGTTGTAGTTGATGACCGCCTTGTAAGCGAAGGATATTTAATAATCTCCCGAATAGAAAAGGTGTTGATTGAAAAGTTCGGAATAAATCACCCTACAATCCAGCTTGAAGCGGAGATAAAAAATAGTGTCGATTTAAGGATATAAAGTTAAAAAGTATACGATATAGTTAAGCGAAAAGTGCGTATTCATAATCAATAAATCCAAAACAAGATTCTGACAAAGACTAATCGAAAATTTTTTATAAAGGTTTTATAGTAATACATGAACCGTAAATCCAGCATTGATGGTTTTTATTAGTTGATCTGAAATGAGTTATATTTGTGTGGCTATAAAATTTAATTTTCAATCATTTTGGGAGTAACACAATGAAAGCAAAAAACTTTTCTATTATTCTATTGCTCTTTCTTGTTACGTTTTTCTGTGGCAAAGTTTCGGCACAAGATAACAAAGGGAATGACAAAACTATCAAACCGGCTCTATTAGTTATTGATATTCAGAATGAATTTTTAAAATATATGTCGGAAGATGATAAAAAATTCGGGATGGAAATCATAAATGGAGCTATTCATATGTTCCGTCAGAGCAATCTTCCTATTATCAGGGTTTATCACACAAACATTGGGTGGGGACCGGAACCGGGAACGGAGCCGTTTCAATTTCCCCCAACTGTTATCATCAATGAAAATGACCCGATGATAATTAAAAACTATCCGAGTGCTTTTCAAAAAACAGATCTCGAAAAAATTCTAAAAGATAGTGGTTGTAATACTATCTTCCTCTGTGGACTAAGCGCAACAGGATGTGTTTTGGCAACCTATTTCGGCGGAATGGAAAGGGACTTTAATACATTTATGATTAAGGAAGCAATAATAAGTCAAAATTCCGATTATACGGCGATGATAAGAGATATTTGTAAAACCGTTGATTTTCAGACAATGATGTTTATGCTCGAAAATATGAAGTGATTAAACACCTGTTGGTCAAACCACTGGGGGGACATAAATTCATAATAAAAAACCTTGTAAGATAAAATCTTACAAGGTTAGCTATTTATTGGTCGGATATCATCCACGCTGTAAAATAATTAGAAGTTGAGATTTAAAGTCTTGATTTTTTTTATTAAAATGATGCCCGATCTATTCCCAAAATATTGTTACATTTAATGAGTTAATCTGTTGAGTTTGTAATTTCCTTTCGATGGAATTAAGCATTTTAAAATTATAATGAGAAACCATGAAGTATATCATGCCTGTTGTTTTCTTGTTCAGCACTTTTTCACTTGCTCAAGAAATTAACTGGAAAAATTTGTCCGTAGGGGGTACGATTCAGTATGTAATCCCGGAGGGGGATTTCGGTGAATATTGGGAACCGGCTTTTGCATTTGGAATTTGCGGTAAGTTAAAACTAAATCCTTTTTTCAGCCTGGTTGGTGAAGCTACTTATTCTTATTTCCCGATTAAAAAGAGTGCCGATACAATACAAGCCCCAAATATCTCATTTCTTAATCTATCGTCCGGCATTCAGTTTTCAATTCGATTATCTTCAACAATTCAAAGCAACTTCGGCTTCGGGATAGATAACAATACTTTTACTTTTGTAGGTGAAAGTGCTGAAGACCTTGGTGATAATAACACGGAATCTGAATTCGGAACTTACATACAAACCGGCGTATTACTTGAGTTCAAAAACCTCCCATCATTTGAACTTAATGTTAAATTAGAAAGAATTTTTACAAGTCCTGAACGGATTACAGTTATTAAATTTGGTTTTAGTACCTATTTCTTTTAATGCTATGCGATTCAAATTTATTACATATTGTTTACTTAATGTTATTACTACTTTTCAATTATTCGGACAAAATTACAACAGTAAAACCGATAGCAAATTACTTCAAAGAAACAGCGATGCAGTATTATTACAGAATCGGTTAATGCAACCTATTAGCTCAACGAGATTCTTACCTGTTTTTTATTCATCCGGGATGGGAAACTGGACCATCCCCTCGCAGCAAATCATGGTTGACGGTTTTCCCTATAGAACATTTTCATTAGGTTTAGCCTCTGTGGATTTACTCCCTTTGGATGTAATTATTACTGATTCAATCGAAATAGAAACACATCCTTCAATTAAGCATGGGCATTCATCTCCCGGTGGAATAATAAATTTTAATAGGAAACCTATTCCCGATTCACTTGAAATTAGCTCACGATTCTTTATCGGGAGCGAAACCGGAGACCCGATTATACATTTGTATACACAACCTAACGCAATGCTTTACAATAGAAATAAAACCGGGCTTAGCGGTGCGGGTTATATTTCAAACAGCTATAACAAGTTGAAAGTAAGGGTTGCCGGGGGGACGTTCTTCTACTTCAATACCGGTTTCCCGGATAATGACCGTAACATCTTTTTTTATGATAGAGATAGGTATTCCAAACAGAACCGGCAGTTGACAGCTTCTGCGGAAGCAGAATACAGCTTCTCCGGTAATAGTAGAATGAAAATCTTTTCCGGAATCTTAAACCAGTTGGGGTGGGAAAGAACTCCGGTAACTTCACTTTATTCCTTTATCGACGGCACTTCCTTTACAGTAAGAACAAAATTTGAAAATATTATTGAAAATCTTGATGTAGATTTTATAAGCGATAAAAGTATCATACTGCAGGAATCACAAGTAAGTACTGAAGCGGGCAAATACAGCATGAGTTATAAAAGTGTTGAGGTTGGTTACCGGTTTCAACTTAACGATAACATTACTCTTAAAACTATCCCCGGATTTATGAATGAATATATTTCCCCGGAAGATAATTTAACAAATATAATCGCTGAAAAAGCTTCAAATAATTACTACTATGTAACCGCAAACATAGAACACCGGTTGAATAAGAATTCAAAGTATAATCTTTATGTACGGGGAGAAAAATACAATGGGGGAGAATGTTTTCTTTCAAGTGAATTCAATCTGGAATACTCATTTCATTCGTCAAATAAAATTAGCGCCCGTTTATTTTCAATAGCTTCATCCCCCGGGGTATTTGAAAGATATACATCTTTTACTACTTCACGTAAATTACAAAACGGTGTTGAAAAAGATTTTACAATAAAGGGGAATAAAGATTTGGGACTATCCCGAACCAGCGGCGGGGTTCTATCTTACAAAGCAAGTACAAGCAACAACTTCCTTTTTTCATGTGAACTTTTTTATAACAAAATAAACAAACCATTAGACCTATACTCCAGCGAAGTTTTTATTTCTTTATTCCCGGGCGATATTGTAAGAAATGCTACTTATGAGAACTTCCCGGATAGGGAAATAAAAGGGATGAATTTTCATTCTTCTGTTTCTATTTCGGAACGGTTGTTATTAAACAACAGTTACAGTTATACTGATAATACGGATGTTCGATTTACTCCAAAACATTTAGCCCACTCCTCTCTTGAAGTAACATTACCTTATTCACTGAAGTTATTCTTTTCTGTTCTCTATTCTTCGGAAACATACTGGGAACATTTTGTTGTTAGAGGACAAAATGATCATCTGAATCAAACAGGTTTTAATGGTGTTTTAAATGAGGCATTTATTGTGAACTCGGCTTTTCAATATAGTTTGGGAAAAGTTTTTCTAATTAAAAACTTGACGACGAAGTGCGAGATTACAAATCTATTCAATAGAATTTATAGATATATGCCGAGCGGTAACCGGATCGATACATCGGTAATGATATATATTTTAGCTGATTTTTAACGAATTCGGTTTATCAAATTCGTCGATTATTTTTGCGGTTCTGCATTCATTACATTTTAATCATCTTTTCAATCCCAAGGGCAAAAGTCTTATATTTGTACTATAATTTTTTAATAAAAGAAAGCAGTAATGTTAATGAAAGAACCCGCAGTAACACTTAAACTGGCAATGGAACACGGTTTAACCGAAGAAGAGTTTAACTGGATTTGTGAAAAATTAGGGCGTACACCTAATTTTACAGAACTTGGAATCTTCAGCGTTATGTGGAGCGAGCATTGCAGCTACAAAAATTCAATTGCACTACTTAAAACACTCCCCCGGAGCGGCGGCAGGCTTTTGGTAGGTGCCGGAGAAGAGAATGCCGGTTTGGTTGATATTGGGAATGGTCTGGCAGTTGCTTTCAAAATAGAAAGCCACAATCACCCCTCTGCAATAGAGCCGTATCAGGGAGCAGCTACAGGTGTCGGCGGAATAATGCGGGATATTTTTACAATGGGAGCCCGCCCGATTGCTTCTCTGAATTCTCTCCGCTTCGGTTCATTGAATGATGCAAGAACAAGATATTTGTTTGAAGGTGTTGTACGCGGTATCGGCGATTACGGGAATAGCTTCGGAGTTCCTACTGTAGCGGGTGAAGTCTATTTTGATGAGTGTTATCAAGGAAATCCCCTCGTGAATGCAATGGCTGTGGGAATTGTAAAAACAGACAATGTAGTCTCTGCTATTGCAAAAGGGAAGGGGAATAAAGTAATGATAGTCGGCTCGTCGACTGGTAGAGATGGAATTCACGGTGCTACTTTTGCCTCCGAAGAATTATCTGAAAAGTCGGAAGCGAAAAGACCATCGGTTCAGGTTGGCGATCCTTTTACTGAAAAACTGCTGCTTGAAGCCACACTTGAAATAGCACGCAGCGGGTACGTTGTCGGCGTGCAGGATATGGGTGCAGCAGGTATATCATGCTCTACTGCAGAAATGAGTGCAAAAGGGGAATCCGGAATGATTGTGGATTTAAGTAAAGTTCCACTGCGGGAAGAAGGAATGACAGCTTACGAAATTATGCTTTCAGAAAGCCAGGAAAGAATGCTTGTTGTTGTTAAACCCGGTTATGAAGAAAAAGTGAAAGAGATATTCGATAAGTGGGACCTGAACTGCGAATTAGTAGGTGAAGTTACAGATGAAAAAGTATTAAAAGTTTTTTACAACGGCGAACTGAAAGCTGAAATACCGCCATTCGACTTAGCATTGGGCGGCGGAGTACCCGTTTACCACAGGGCAACAAAAGAGCCGGAGTATTTAAAAGCAACCCGTGATTTCGAACCCAAATCACTTCCATTCCCGCTGGATATGAAAGAATCAATTCTTAAAGTTTTTTCATCTCCGAATATAGTATCAAAAAAATGGGTTTATGAACAATACGATTCGATGGTAAGAACAAATACAGTTGTCGGTCCCGGCTCCGATTCAGCCGTTGTTTTTATAAAAGGAACAAATAAAGCGCTTGCCGTTAAAACCGATTGCAATGCCCGATATGTTTACCTGGATCCGAAAGAAGGGACAAAGATCGCAGTTGCCGAATCCGCAAGAAATGTTGTTTGTTCGGGTGGTGTTCCGCTTGCGATTACAAATTGTTTGAATTTCGGGAATCCTTACAAACCTGAAATATACTGGCAGTTTAAACAGGCAATTGAAGGAATGGGAGAAGCGTGCCGTATTTTCGACACTCCGGTTACCGGTGGAAATGTAAGTTTTTATAACGAATCCCCAGATGCCGCAGTATATCCTACTCCCGTAATCGGTATGGTAGGTTTGATAGACGACGTTTC
>DAIRET010000258.1:0-3108 GCA_036795455.1 Ignavibacteriaceae bacterium | reverse complement strand
TGTTGAGAAGCAGGTTGTAAGTATTTTTCTTGGAACAAATGCTTACTTTGAAACCCTTGGTTTACAGGATATTAAGAGATTTGAAAAAGAAATTCACGAGTTTATAGAATTAAAATATGCCGGTATTTTCAAATCAATCAGAGAGACAAAACAGCTTTCGGACGAAACGGTTGAATTAATAAAGAAAGCTGCAGATGAATTTTTATCGGTATTCCAGAAGAGTGCATAACAACATCAAATTATGGCAACTTTAAGAGATATAAGAAGAAGAATAAAAGGCGTTCAGAGTACGCAGCAAATTACGAAAGCAATGAAGATGGTTGCCGCTGCAAGACTCCGTAAAGCTCAGGAAAACATTATTAATGCAAGACCATATGCAAGAAAAATTTCCGGGATGCTTAAACCGCTTCTTTCCGAAGAGGACTTAATCTCTAACCAGTTTTTTGCTCAAAGAGAAATCAAAAATGTACTGGTACTTATAATAACCGCAGATAGAGGTTTATGCGGAGCTTTTAACTCAAATCTTCTGAAAGAAGCCACCCGCTTAATTGACGGTGAGCTGAAAGATGAAGGTAAGAATGCCCTGCTTTATTGTGCCGGTAAAAAAGGATATGACCATTTTAGAAAAAGGGGATATAAGATTTATGGCAATTTAACAGGTCTTTTTTCAGGTTTGAAAATCGATTCTGCATTAAAAGTTGCCAGAACAATTGTAAACGGTTATTTAAATGAAGACTTTGATAAAGTAATAGTTGTTTATAACGAGTTTAAATCGGTAATCCAGCAGAAAATTGTTAGAGAACAATATCTGCCTATCCCGGTTTTTGATTCGGTTGATGAAGTTACTAAGTATGCTACGTATATTTATGAGCCGGACAAGATTGAAATAATGAATTATCTCCTTCCGAAGCATTTGAATGCTCAATTATGGAGAATATTATTGGAATCCAACGCATCCGAATTGGGTGCAAGAATGACGGCAATGGAGAACGCAACAACAAATGCACAGGATTTAATTCAGAACCTGAAAATTAATTATAATAAGGCAAGACAGGCTGCAATAACAAAAGAATTATTGGAAGTTGTAAGCGGGGCTAATGCGCTTAAATCAGAGTAAAGCCCGGATTACACAAGAGTTTTTTAGAAGAAATGTTTGAAGATTTAAGTTTAAAGCT
Source organism: Ignavibacteriaceae bacterium (assembly GCA_036795455.1). Taxonomy (GTDB): domain Bacteria; phylum Bacteroidota; class Ignavibacteria; order Ignavibacteriales; family Ignavibacteriaceae; genus DAIRET01. The sequence continues at coordinate 1,933 of DAIRET010000258.1, read as the reverse complement.
GGAAACAGCATTAAAAAAAATAAAAGGTCAGGGAAAGTTAACAGAAAAAAACATCTCGGAAACGCTGAGAGAAATCAGGCGTATCCTTCTGGATGCAGATGTTAACTATAAAGTAGCAAAAGAGTTCATTGAGAAAGTAACTCAAAAAGCGCTGGGGACGGAAGTAATTTCTTCGATTACTCCGGGACAGTTGATTACTAAAATAATCTATGATGAACTCGTTCTGCTTTTAGGAGGCAGTCATAACGAAATTCAACTGAATGCATCGGGCATTACAGTAATTTTAATTGTAGGGCTTCAAGGTTCGGGAAAAACAACTTTTTCGGCTAAACTTGCCAGAAGACTTCTTTCATATTCAAGAAAACCGTTACTTGTTGCTGCGGACATCTATCGTCCCGCAGCTATTGAACAATTAAAGCTATTAGGCGAGCAGATAAAAGTACCTGTCTTTTCGCAGGATATAAAAGATGCCCGGAAAATAGCTTCATTATCGATTGAGTATGCAAAAGAAAACGGGCTAAATACAGTTATTATTGATACTGCCGGCAGACTTCATGTTGACGATCAGTTGATGAATGAAGTTGCAGATATTAAAGAGCTCGTTAGTCCGCAAGAAGTTCTTTTTGTAGTTGATTCGATGACCGGGCAGGATGCGGTTAATTCGGCTAAGGCTTTTAACGAGAAAGTAAATTTTGACGGGATTGTTCTTACAAAACTTGACGGTGATTCAAGAGGCGGGTGTGCTCTTTCAATCAGGGCAGTTGTCGGAAAACCGATTAAGTTCATCAGCAATGGTGAAAAATTGGATATGATCGATGTTTTTTATCCCGACCGTCTTGCCTCAAGAATACTCGGTAAAGGCGATGTTATTACTCTTGTTGAAAAAGCACAGGAACATTTTGATTCTCTTTCTGCCGAGAAGCTTGAAGAAAAGTTAAGAAAGAACAAGTTTGATTTTGATGATTTTCTCGGTCAGATAAAAATCATTAAAAAGATGGGTTCTTTATCTTCTATCGTTTCGATGATACCCGGTTTAAGTAATATCAAAGATGTTAATACCGATGAGAAAATGCTTGTTAGAGTTGAAGCTATAATTAACTCAATGACGAAAGAGGAGCGAAGAACTCCCAAAGTATTAAACGGTAACAGAAGAAAGAGAATTGCAAGGGGAAGCGGAACTTCGATACAGGATGTGAACCGCCTGATAAAACAGTTTACCGAGATGCAGAGAATGATGGGTAAACTGAACAAAAAAGGATTTATGAATTCGATTTTAAATAACAAAAACATTAAATTTAATTGAAAATAAGCTATTAACCTGGAGGTAAATAAATTTGGCAGTTAAGTTAAGACTAAGAAAAATGGGAAAGAAAAGACAGCCTATATACAAAATTGTAGCTGCAGATTCCCGTTCACCAAGAGATGGAAAATATTTAGAAGCTATCGGTATGTACAACCCGAAAGCCACTCCTCATACAGTTGAAATATTGGAGGATAGAGCATTGTACTGGCTTGGTGTTGGTGCTCAACCAACCGATACAGTTAAAAGTCTTCTTAGACAAACCGGAATTACTTTGAAAAAAGAATTAACAAAAAGAGGATTGTCCGAGGAAAAGATTGAAGCAGAAATGGAAAGCTGGAAGCAACAAAAAGAAGCCGGCGCTGCAAAAAAGACTGTTTCAAAGAAAGTAAGTAAAGAGTTACCAAAAACAGAAAGTACAAACAAAAATTTTCTACTCATTCAGAATTGTATTCTAGAAAATAAACTATATCTTGATCCCGACCTTTGTGCAGAAACCGTAGCAACAAAAACCAATTTTACTACAAAAAAAGTATCTCATATTTTGCAAGAAACCATAAATTATAACTTTTCAGACTACATAAATTTTTTGCGGGTAGAAAAAGCTAAAAAATATTTAACCAAACAAAAATA
>DAIRET010000060.1:0-15577 GCA_036795455.1 Ignavibacteriaceae bacterium | reverse complement strand
GGAAAGGTTTTGTAACAACACCAATAACAAGTGAGCCGAGGCTTTTTGCAATCGAAGCAACTACAGGAGTTCCACCGGTACCTGTACCGCCGCCCATGCCGGTAGTTACAAAAACCATATCGCTGCCGGTAAGAATTTCAGCAATTCTTTCTTTATCTTCTTCAACTGCTTTTCTGCCAACATTAGGATCGGCTCCGGCACCAAGTCCTTTTGTAATTTTCACCCCTACCTGCAATTTATGATGTGCACTGTTGCTTTCAAGTACCTGTGCATCAGTATTAACGGCGACGTATTCAACACCGGTAAGTCCGCGTCTTATCATGGACTCAATAGCGTTGCATCCGCCTCCGCCTACTCCAACTACTTTTAGTACGGCTGATAAAGATTTTGATTTATCGATTGTGGCAAAGTTTGTCATTGTACCTCCAACAAAGTTATTTTATAAATCATCAAAAAACTGCCTGAACTTTTTCCATGTTTCAGACACAACATTTTCTTTTTTCTTTTTAAGTTTCACAGTAGATGAAATCTGTACATGTTTACTTCCCATTACATCTTTCAACAGACCGATAACCGTTGCATATTCCGGTTTCTCTACTTCGGACACTGAATTTCTTGTTAGCTCCACCGGAACGCCTATCCTTGCAGGTAATCCGAATACTTCTTCTGCAAGTTCGGGACATCCTTTCAACAAAGAACCTCCACCGGTTAATACTACGCCGGCTTTAATTTTGTTTTTGAAGCCTGCTTTCCTTATCTCGTTGTCGATAAGCGAAAACAATTCGTGCATTCTTAAACTAATTATTTGAGTCAGCAAACTTGTAGGAATTTTTGTATTCCCTTTTGCACCGACTCCTCTAATTAGAATATCTTCATCTTTAATTATGGATGATGCCGTTGCATATCCATAACTTTTTTTCAGGTTTTCAGCTTCTTCTGTAACAACGCCGAGTGTTTCTCTTATATCGTTTGTAACCTGGTTACCTGCAACACCAAAAACCCTCGAATGCTTAATTGCCTTACGATGAATTACGGCTATATCCGTAGTGCCGCCTCCGATATCAATAAGCAAAACACCAAGGTCTTTTTCGCTTTCATCCAGCACCGAAGAACTTGAAGCAATCGGTTGAAGAATATAATTGGAAACCTGCAGTCCTGCTCTTTCAACAGATTTTTTTATATTCTGAATTGCCGGGATAGAAGCCAATACTATATGGTTTGTTGCTTCAAGGCGTGTACCTGACATACCGATCGGACTTTCAATTCCTCCCTGGTAATCAACAAAGAATTCTTCCGGAATTATGTGTAGAATTTGTCTGTCTGAAGGAATTCTAATTGTGCGGACATCGGTCTCAAGCCGTTGTAAGTCTTCTTTCGTGATTTCGTGTTCTTCATTTGTTATCGTAACGTAGTTACGGTGCCGCATACTTGTAATATGCTCACCGGCAACACCTACATTAACAGAAGTAACCATCAACCCGGCTTTATTTGAAGCAATGGAGAAGGCTTCTTTAATTGCTTCAGCAGTTTTACCGATATTTGTAACCAGTCCTTTACTAAGACCAACCGAAGGAGCAACACCGAATCCGAGGATTTCGAATTTACCGTCTTCGTGCTGCTGGGCAATTACGGCACATACCTTCGTGGTACCTAAATCAAGTCCGGCTATTATGTTTTTCTGCATTAATTAGATTCCTATTTTCTCATTCATTCCAAGATAAACATAATTATCGTAACGCAGGTCGATATAGTTACAACTTTTAACAAGTTCGGAGAATTTTTTATCAGATTTAAGACCGCTAAGGGTATTTAGTTTGCGTGAAAAACCATCTTTCCCCAGTACTACCTGGGCATAGTCATCGGAAAAAGAAAGAATAATTTCTTTACCATGACGAAGGTTGATTTCCGAAAGATTAGAGTAGAGTTCTTCGCTGAAAAGACGCGTTATATCAATAATTTTAAATGCTTCTACAATGCCGGGTTCAGCAACTTTTTCATGTTCCTTTACAACGGCTAATTTTGAATTATTGACAGTTGGAAAATCAAGTATATTTGTATTTTCCAGTATAGTTAAAATCTCGAAATCCTCGGTAATCAGAAAAGGTTTTCCTTCGACTAAAATTAAAGCCTTAACGATTTTTTCTTTTAAATAAGCAACCGCTTTTTTGTCGGTCGTAAATTCAATATCAACATCATGTATATACGGGTGATTTAGCAGTTCCTCCCTGAGCTGCGGAAGCGTTTTACGGCTTGCCCAAACATTATCTCCTGCAAAGCAATAATTCAAATATGAATCCTTAGAAAGTAACTTTTCACCGTGTATTACAACATCACGAAATCTATTTTTATCCTGGTTTTTATTCGATAAAAATATCAAAAAAAAGACTCCTAAAGTTAAGACAGAAAAAAGAGTTATACCAACAATTTTATCCTTTAAAGTCATATTTTTTTTCACGATTCAAGTGATTGAATAAATTTTTCGCCATACTTCCAGATATCTCCGGCACCCATTGTAACTATTATATCACCTTTCTGTATAATTGAATTTAAAACTTGCGGTACATCGTTTTTATTTTGAACATATATCGTGTTTTTATGCCCGATTTTTTTTGCTGCTTCTATGATTAATTCACCCGTAACACCTTCAATTGCTTCTTCCCTTGCCGGGTAAACATCCGTGCAAATAAAAATATCGGAATTAAGAAAAGACCTTCCGAATTCAAGGTGAAAATCTCTTGTCCTTGTATAAAGATGCGGTTGAAAAACAGCGATTAATCTTCTTTTCCATCCCGATCTAATTCCGTTAAGTGTCGCGGAGGTTTCTGTAGGATGATGTGCGTAATCATCAACTACCATAATATCTTTATCATACTTTACTTCAAACCGTCTATAAACACCGGCAAAGGAAGCAAGCGCTTTTTGAATAACTTTAAACTCAATGCCAAGTTCAATACCGATACTAACTGCAACAAGCGAGTTTTTTACATTATGTATTCCGGGAATCTGAAGATTTATTTCTCCCAATTCCTCACCCTTGTAAACGACCGTATAGCAGCTATTGAACTCATTATGTTTAATATTTATCGCCCTGACATCCGCTTGCGGTGATGTTCCGTAAGTTAATACTACCTTGTTAATCATCGGCAGAATATCCTGCAGTGCCGGTTCATCAAGACATAAAACTACAAAACCGTAAAAAGGGACTTTGTTTGCAAATTCGATAAATGCCGTTTTTATATCTTCAAGGTCTTTATAAGTATCAAGATGTTCTTTTTCAAGAGTTGTAATCGCTGCAATTGTTGGTGTCAATTTCAGAAATGTTCTATCGAATTCATCGGCTTCAACTACAATAAATTCTCCGTGTCCCAACCTTGCGTTAGTACCGCCGAGACTACTAAGCTTACCGCCTACAATAATAGTCGGATCGATTCCTCCTTCTGTAAGAACAAGCCCGACCATTGATGTTGTGGTTGTTTTACCGTGAGTTCCTGCAATTCCGATTCCATACTGCATTCTCATACACTCGGCAAGCATTTCAGCTCTTTTTATAACAGGAATTTTTTTCTGTAATGCAGTTTGAACTTCAGGGTTATCAATCGTTACTGCCGAGGAGTAAACCAATACATCAGTATCTTTAATGTTTTCCGTCGAATGCCCTTCATATATTTCAATACCAAGAGAACTCAGACGATTTGTAACTTCAGATAATGCTCTATCCGAACCGGATACCTGGAAACCCTGGCTGAGTAATATTTCAGCAATACCGCTCATTCCAATTCCACCAATTCCGACAAAATGTACTTTTTTAATATTCTTGAACATTAATTTTTCTTTCTTAATTTTGATTCTGCCAGAGCAACGGCTCTTTCGGCAATAATTTTTGCAGCATCCGGTTTACCGAGTTTTTTAGCATTAGTTTTCAACTCTTCCAGCTTTTCAGGATGATTAATCAACCCGAAAATTTCATTAAATAATTCTTTAGTAAGCAGGTCATCTTTTATTAATCGAACGGCATTTTTGTCCGACAGAGATTTTGCATTATGGTATTGATGATTTTCTGCAACATTAGGTGAAGGAACAAGAATTGCCGGTATCCCAAGAGTTGTGATTTCAGCAATAGTTGTTGCACCTGCCCTGGCAAGCAATAAATCGCATACCGAATAAGCTGCTGCCATATCATCTATAAACGGGTTGATATAAACATTCTTTTCATTTATTGAAGAATATTTTTCAAAATATAAACTTCCTGTCTGCCAGATTACCTGAAGGTCGTTTTCAACAAACTTTGATAGGTTTTGAAATACTGCTTCATTAATTGTTCTTGCTCCAAGGCTGCCTCCGATTACAAGCAAAGCCTTTTTCCCGGAAGATAGCCCAAACTTTTTAACTGCTTCTTCTTTTTTATATAAGTTAAGACTTACTCTTACAGGATTTCCCGTAGTCAACACTCTCTTTTTGTTTTGCAGATGCTTGATAGTATCCTCAAAACTTACATGTATTTCAGAAGCATGTTTTTCCAGTAGTTTTGTTGTAATGCCCGGTAGACTATTATTTTCAATCAATACTACTTTTGCTCCCGTTTTTGCAGCGGCAAAAACAGCCGGACCGGACGCATATCCACCCGAGCCGATTGCTACGGATGGTTTAAACTTCAGATTTATTATGAATGACTGAATTAAACTCACTACAAGTTTCAATGGAAATAAAAGATTTTCAACAGTTAGTTTTCTTGCAAATCCTTTTATCCAAATCGATTTGAATTTATAACCTAACGCCGGAACAACTTTTCCTTCAATCTTCGATTTTGTACCGACGAACAGAATTTCAGCTTCCGGTTTGAGTAACAATATCTGTTCTGCTACAGCTATGACGGGGAATAAGTGTCCACCTGTACCTCCGCCGGCTAAAAGAAATCGATATATATTTTTGTCCTTAATACTCATGCCATTGCTTCTAAATTTTCAGATTGAGACTCCTGCTCTTTTGCTTTACTTAATCCAATGTTGATTAGTATTCCAACCGATATTGCAAGTATAGTCATCGAAGTACCGCCGTAGCTAATAAAGGGCAACGGCAATCCGGTCGTTGGAACTAAACCGGATGCTACTGAAGCATTAATTAGAGCATAAGTAATAAACATGAGTGAAATTGAAATACCGAGCAGTTGTCCGAATTTATCTTTTGCATTCTTTGAAATAAGAACCGCACAAATAAATAACCCGAGATACAATGATAATACTACGACTGAACCAATAAACCCGGTTTCTTCCCCGAGGATAGCGAAAATGAAATCACCGTATGCTTCGGGTAAAAACAAATTCCTTTGACTGCTATGCCCTATCCCTACGCCATACAATCCCCCGCTTCCTAATCCAAGTATAGCTTGCTTAACCTGGTTATTTATCTGCTCACCGGTTTGTAAACTGTTTATAAATGTTAAAATCCTTTCGCGTGAATGGGTAAATATCATTGCAAGTCCGCCTGCAACCAAACCGCTAACTCCGAGTGTTGCCAAAATATGAGTAAATCTGGCACCGGCTAAAAACAGGATCATAAAAGAAATTAGTATTAGTATTACTCCGTTGCTTATATTCGGTTGAGCAAGAATTAAAAGCGAAGTCAGCATTATCCAGAATAAAGCCGGAGCAAATCCACGCTGAAAATCTTTTAATAATTCTTCCTTATCAGCTAACATAGCAGCAAGATGCAGGAAGAGCGCAATTTTAGCAAGGTCAGCCGGTTGAAAGTTAATGAATCCGAGGTCAAGCCACCTTTTAACACCTTTTACCTGCGTAGAAATAATCAATGTTAAAACTAAAAGCGTTATTACTACTGTTAAAATTGTTTTGCTATGTTCTTTATACAGTTCGTAAGGGATGAATGAAAAAATGATAATAAACACAATCCCTAACCCGGCTTTGAGCAAGTGGTTATTAAACAAGTAAAATTGGTTTGAAAACTTTGATACGCTATAGGTACTGCTTGCACTCATAACAAGATACAACCCGATTAGTATCAATAAGAAAATTCCGAGAAACATAGCTAAAGAATACTTTTTCATTTCAACCCCTGAACTGTTTCTTTAAACACTTTTCCTCTATGTTCAAAATTATCGAACATATCATAACTTGCACAAGCAGGCGAAAGCAATAAAACGTCTCCCGGTGCTGCTTCTGAATACCCGCGTGTAACGCACTCTTCAAGCGAGTCTATTTTTTCGACTGTTACAGAATCTTTGAAGGAATTATAGACTTTATCTGCAGAATCTCCAATAGCATAAATCTTTTTGACTTTTTGAACAACAAGGTCTTTAATTTTATTGTAATCTCCTCCCTTATCCAATCCACCTAAAATCAAAAAGAGCGGTTCTTCAAAACTCTTCAGTGCATACCAAACCGAATCAACGTTCGTTGCCTTAGAATCGTTGATAAACTTTACACCGTTCAATTCTCTAACAAATTCAATACGATGTTCAACTCCGGGAAAAGTATTCAATGCTTTTTTAATTGAGTTCTCTTCAAGCCCGAAAGAAACCGCAGCAGCTATTGCCGCCATTGCATTGGCTTTATTGTGATCACCCTTGATTAATAGTTCAGAAACATCACACTTAAATTTTACTTGATTCTTTTCCTTTAAAATAAACTGGTTGTTTTGAATTGAGATTCCGTTCGCTACTGTATCAGATAAAGAGAAGAAGCGCACCTTCGACTGCGTGTTAATTGGATACTCCGTAAATATTCTATCATCGGCATTGATTATCAAAACATCCCTTGAGGTTTGATTTTTTGTTACCCGGTACTTTGAGAAAATATAGTTCCGCATTTCATTTTTATAGCGATTAAGATGATCCGGGGTTATGTTGAGAATTACTCCTACTGCCGGTTTGAATTTATCGATAAAATCAAGCTGGAAACTTGATACTTCGAGAGAAACAAATTCATCCGGTTGAACATCAAGTGCGATTTCAGAGAAAGCTGTAATTCCAATATTTCCTGCAATGTAAGTTTTGTACCCGGCAGTTTTGAATATATGTCCCGTCAATGCTGTTGTTGTTGTTTTACCGTTTGTACCGGTAATAGCAATTATTTTTCCTTTACAAAAATTGTAGGCTAGTTCTATTTCACTTATAATTTTTATTCCCTTTTCGGCAGCAGATATAATTACAGGCACATCTGACGGTACACCCGGACTAACAACAAATAATTCCGCGTCAAATACTTTTTCGGAATGCTGTCCTACTTCATACCGGATACCCGCTTCATTCAGTATAGCAATTGATTCCGTTAAATTCTTTTCACTTGAATTATCACTTACAAAAGGAATACCGCCGAGTTTTTTAACAAGTTTAGCTGCAGCAATACCGCTCTTCTTGGCTCCGATTACCGATATTTTTTTATTATATAATTCCATTACCTAACCTTAAACGAAGCAAGACTTAGAATTGCAAAAATTATTGTTATAATATAAAAACGAACCACTATCTTCGGTTCCGCCCAGCCTATCATTTCGAAATGATGATGGATCGGCGCCATTTTGAAAATACGTTTTCCTTCTCCGTATTTTTTCTTTGTATATTTGAAATAGAGCCTTTGCATTATAACTGAAATTGTTTCCATAAAGAAGACAGCACCCAGAATTGGAATCAGTAATTCTTTCTTTACAAGAACTGCAAGAATTCCGAAAGCACCACCGAGAGCAAGTGAACCTGAATCTCCCATAAATACTTGAGCCGGATAAAAGTTGAACCATAAAAATCCGAGTGAAGCTCCTACTACGGCAGCAATAAATACTGTTAATTCACCTGAACCGGGGAGATAAATTATATTTAGATATTTAGCATAGATTGCATTACCGCTTACATAACAGATTATTGCAAGCGTTAACATTACAATCATTGTAATTCCGATTGCAAGCCCATCAAGTCCGTCCGTTAAATTAACCGCATTCGATGTAGCTGTTATTATAAAAATTACAAGCGGAATGTAGAAGTAAGAAAAGTCCAGGTTGACATTTTTGAGAAAAGGTACTGTTGTCAATGTATTGAATCCGGCAAACTCCGGAGAAAGATAAATTACAACTCCGATTATCAGACCGATAATAAACTGTCCAAGCAATTTGTAGCGTGCAATCAAGCCGTTGGGATACTTTTTTACGACTTTTAAATAATCATCAATAAAACCGACACCACTAAGCCAGATAGTTCCAGCAAGAACAAGAATAATATAAATACTTGTAATATCGCCCCAAAGTAGTACAGGGATAACAATTGAAGAAATTACAATTAAACCTCCCATAGTTGGAGTTCCTGCTTTCGACCAGTGGTTCTTCGGACCATCGATTTTCTTAGCTTCACCAATCTGTTTTTTCTGTAGAAACCTAATTACTTTCGGACCGAGATACAGCGATAGGAAGAGCGAGGTAATAGCTGCCAACGCACCTCTGAAAGTCAAATACCGAAAAATATCAAATCCCGGCGGATTAAAAGTTTTATTAATATAATCGAATAAATAATAGAGCATTAATTTGACTCCCTATTTATTATCACCTGTAAAAAATCCTCCATTTTCATTCCCCTCGAACCTTTAACAAGTACAACCGAATTACTCAGATCGCATTCTTCAAGAAACTTTACAAGTTTATTCCTGTTTGAAAAATGTTGAACTATAATCTCTGATTTTTGCAATGTATCCGATAAGTGTTTCATCATTTTACCGATAGTAAAAACCATGCCGATACCATTCTTTTTAATTCCTGCAGCCAATCCTTTATGAAGTTGTAAACTTTTTTCTCCTAGTTCAAACATGTCTCCGAGTATAGCAATTTTCTTGTTATACAGATTTATTTTACTCATTAATTCAAATGCTGATTGCATCGAAGCTGGATTTGCATTATATGTATCATCAATTAAGACCATATCTTTTAATTGTTTTAAAACCAATCTTTGCTTAATTGGTTTCAACTTCCCAATCCCCTTAATTATGTTGGTTTTACTCAATCCGAGTGAATATGCAATCGCTACGGATGCAAGAATATTGCGTGCATTTGTTAATCCATAGATCGGTAGTTCGACGTTAATTTTTTCTTTCTTTAATTTGATTTCAAGTATTGTTCTTCCATCATTAGTATAACCTTTGACTTCGCCACTTACAGTATTCTTTTCAGAAAAACCGTAAGTAATAGAATTGCGATACTTCTTTATTAACGGTTTTAATAATTTGTCGTCACTATTTATGATTACAATGCCGTTACGTTTTGCTGTCTCGTCAAACAAAACTTGTTTCTCTTTTTTAACTCCAGCCGGTGTTTTTAAAAATTCGATATGCGAATACCCGATGTTAGTTATAATTGAAAAATCCGGCTGAGCTATTGCGGCTGTATATGGAATTTCGCCGAAATGATTTGTCCCCAGCTCAAGAACTACGACTTCTGTTTTTTCATTTGCAGAAAAAAGAGTTAGCGGTACACCAATATGATTATTATTGTTGGCAACAGTACTTACAACTTTATACTTTTCGCTTAATAGCAAAGTCGTTATTTCTTTTGTCGTAGTTTTTCCATTACTTCCTGTTATTCCAATAACCTTAGCAGAAAGTTTATTCCTCCATACATTCGCTAGTTGCCCAAGAGCTATTGATGTATCTTTTACAGTAATAATGGGTAATTCCAGTTTGTCGAATTTCGATAACATTTTTTCATTTATTAAAACTGCACTTGCCCCTTTATTTACTGCATCATTTACGAAAGAATGCCCGTCGAACTTATTCCCCTTAATAGCTATGTACAATGATTTTTTCTTTATTGTACGGCTATCTATACTTACGTTACTAATGTTTTTTACAGCATCGGGATTATAAATCCTTGCTGTTTGTAGGTTGAATAAATCCTGTAATGTTATTAATACTTTTTTCATCAATAATTCTCTAAATACTTTTCGGCAGTTTCTTTATCGGAAAAATGGATTTTGTCCTTACCCAACACCTGGTAATCTTCATGTCCTTTCCCGGCAATTAAAATAACCGAACCGGGTTCGCTCTTTTCTATTGCGGTTTTTATAGCTTCCTCCCTATCGGGAATTACTTCGTAATTATCTTTCGAGATACCGGCAACAATTTCTTTGATTATTTGCATCTCATTTTCGCTCCGTGGATTATCGTTGGTTACAATAGCTTTGTCGCTAAGTTCCGATGCGATTCTTCCCATAACCGGGCGCTTCAGTTTGTCTCTGTTCCCGCCGCATCCGAAGACTGTGTAAATCTTCTGATCGTCACTTGTAATTTTTCTTAGATTAATCAATGCTTTTTCAAGACTGTCGGCAGTATGCGAATAATCTATTATTACTTTTTTGCTCTTTCCGGATACGACTTCAAATCTACCGGGGACCTGTATTGTTTTACTTACACCTTCAACTGCAGTTAATGGATCAATTCCAATTGAAACTGCAGCTGCTATTGCACCGGCTGAATTGTACGCATTGAATTCTCCAGCAAGCAATGTACTCACAGCATATTTTCTATTCAGATAAATTAACTCATATCTTGTACCGCTAAGGTCGAATTCGATATTTTGAATTTTGAAGTCGGCGGTTTCCGATTTACCGTAGGTTAAAATCTTTGCTTTTGTATCGGTGCAGATTTCTTTATGATGTTCATCATCGCAGTTAATAATAGCTGTTGCTTTTTCATCTAAAGAATCGAACAACACTTTTTTTGCTTTCAGATACTCTTCAAATGAATTATGAAAATCAAGATGATCTGAAGTTATGTTTGTAAATACTCCACAGCAGAAATTAAGTTTATAAACCCTGTTTAAGGAGAGAGAATGCGATGATACTTCCATTACGGCAGAATCGCATCCTTCTTCAATCATTGTTAAGAATAGATTGTTCAAGTCGGATGATTCAGGTGTTGTTAAACTTGATTTAATTTCTCTATCGCCGATGAAATTTGATATTGTCCCGATTAATCCTGATTTATGTCCATTCAATTCTAAAATTGTTTTTAAGAAATAAGTGGTGGTTGTCTTACCGTTTGTTCCCGTAACACCGAACAATTTGATTTTCTCGGAGGGTTTTTTGTAAAAGGCGTGGGATACCTCTGCAAGAGCTTTTCTACTCTCTTTTACAACTATTTTTGCCACCCCGGAATGAATAAATATCTCATCTGGAACGGCGTTATCATCTTCCATTATAACTGCTGCCACAGCTTTATTTATAGCATCGAGAATGAACCTATGTCCGTCTGTTGAAAAACCTTTGACTGCAACAAAGATTGAGTTTTTAATTATACTTCGTGAATCATAAAAAATCCCGGTAACGTCTTTACGCTGGACTTCTCCAACAACCTTTACCGAAGAGATACTATTTAACAGGTTGGTTAATTCCATTAGTATGTTTTAACTCCCGTTATGTTTTTATTCTCACAAGTAAGTTTACATGTAATTCCATTATTAATTCGAGTACCAGGTTCTATGCTCTGTTTTACAATTCTACCGCTGCCTGTTATTTCATATTTAACTTTAAGATAAGTTAATACTTTAATAGCTTCACGCACCGTTGCCCCGGTAAGATCGGGCATAACCTTTTTGTTCATGTTCGATGTGTTGTATTTAACTTCCGTGTTATTAATTGCATTTTTGAATTCTACTTCACTGCTGTTGTTGTTGGTGAAAGCAACGGTAATATTGTTTACTGCCGGTGAAGACTGTTTTTTAACTTCCGCATCAAGATCGATTATCTTCTTTGATATTTCTCTAAAAATCGGAGCAGCTACATCACCTCCAAAGTAACTTGTTTTCGATGGTGAATTCACAACAATTAAAATTAAGTACTTCGGTTGGTCAGCAGGGAAAAAACCGATGAAGGATGAATTATAAAACTCTTTTGAATACTTTCCCTGAACAATTTGTCTTGCAGTACCGGTTTTCCCACCTATTGCAATCTCACTTATTTTTGCTTTTTTGCCCGTACCTTCTTCGACTGCAAGCACTAATAGTTCTCTCATTTTTTGAGATGTGCTTTCGGAAATAACTTTACGAATAAACTGCGGTTCATTCTCTTTTTTAATATTTCCATCCGGGTTTGTTACTCTTTTAAGTACAGTAGGTTTAAACAGGTTGCCGCCATTAATAAGTGACGCATAAGCAGTGATAAGTTGTATCGGGGTAACGGCAACTTCATAACCGAACGACATTGACGACTTTGTGTATTCAGACCATGAACCCGGTTTTTTTAAGGTTCCTTTTACTTCACCCGGTAGTTCAATTCCGGAAAAATTTCCGAATCCGAAGTTTCTTAAATAGACATAAAAAGATTCATTGTCCATTCTCTGCGATAATTTTGAAAGCCCAATATTACTTGATTTTGCAAATACCTGCCTTACAGTAAGATTGCTTTCTCCGTGAGAGTCTTTGATAATTACCTTTTTGAATTTATACTTTCCATTTTCAACGAAAATTGATTCATCAAGCCGGCACAGATTAACATCAAGTATAGAAGCTAATGATAATGATTTGAAAGTTGAACCCGGCTCATAAACATCGGTTACAGTTTTATTTCTTCTTACATCATCACTGCTTTGATTATAAACATTCGGGTTAAAGTCTTCCATATTTGCAAGTGCCAGAACTTCGCCGTTAGCAGGATTCATAACAATTCCCAACCCGTTGGAAGCCCCGAAGTTTTCCACGCCTTTACGCAATTCATCTTCCAAAATACTTTGCACCGAACGGTCTATTGTCAGGTAGACATTATTACCGCTTTCAGCAGGAACAATTGAAGGTTCTATAACAGTAACAATATTGTTCCTTGCGTCCTTTAACACAGAGCGTCTTCCGTCTATTCCTCTAAGTTCATTCTCAAGATATTTTTCAATTCCTTCGGTTCCGCAATAGTCGGTATTAACATAACCGAGAATATGAGATGCGAGGTTGTTATACTGGTATACCCTTGTCGGGTCTTCTCTGAAGGATAAACCGTTGAGTTTTAGTTCTTTAAGTTTACTAACGTATTCACCGTAGGCTTTCTTTTCAATACAGATATTGTTTCTTGAAGTACTCATTAAGTTCAGGTAATGTTCTACCGGTTTACCTGTAACTGAAGAAAATGCTTTTGCAATCGTATCCCGCCCTTTTTCATTTAAGTTTTTTAAGTAAACATCAAACGAAACATCGTTACGGTTATAAGCAAGAAGGAAATTATTTTTATCATAGATTAGACCTCTTTCTGCTTTAATTATTTCTACCGAAGTTTGCTGCCGTGTAGCATAAAACTTTAGTTCTTCATTCTTAATAATCTGAATGTTCACCAGTCTTACAACCACTGCACCAAATGCGGCAATAATTAAAAACAGTAGGAATAGAAGTCTATTTGTGTTCATATTTTTTTCTAATTGTTAAATCGGCTTTCTTTATTTCATCCTTATTTATTTCAATTGTTGAATACGGGACATAACCGGCAACCATACCGAGTTCATTAATTGCAATATTTCTAATTCTTTCTTCGGAAGTTAGGTCCTGGTACTCCACGTATAAATTCAAGTTTAAGTTATTCTCAGCTTTTTTATCCTGGTTTAGGGCAACGATTTCTTTCAACATAAAATCGATTTTCAATTTCAAACCGACATATATTAAAATGAAGAGTATCATCGTTCCGATAAACAACACATATTTTACAATTATCGGTTTATAGCTTTTTTTCATACCCGTTCCGCTACTCTTAGTTTTGCACTTCTTGCCCGGTTGTTCTTACTTACTTCCAAGCTTAAAGGTGTTACCGGCTTCTTCGTAAGGATATTAACTTTTTTTTCTTTGTTACAAACACAAACAGGGTATTCTCTCGGACAGATACAACTGCTTGCTTCAAGTTTGAAATGCTCTTTTACTATTCTATCCTCTAAAGAATGGTATGTAATTACAACTATTCTACCACCAGGTAGTAAAAGATCAATTCCTTTTTGTAAGAACGATTTCAACACACCGAGTTCATCATTTATGTAAATTCGAAGCGCTTGAAATACCCGGCTTAATGACTTAGTTAAATAGTTTGGAGGAGTTATAGATTCGACAACTTCCACCAAATCTTTTGTTGTCCCGATTTTTTTCAAAGACCTTTTCTCAGCTATCAGTCTTGCTAACCGCCTACCGTTTTTTTCTTCGCCGTATTTGAAAAGAATATCAGCAAGGTCTTCCTCCGAAAAAGAATTCACCACATCAGCGGCTGTAATAGGAATGTTTTTATCCATTCTTAAATCCAGGTCGGCTTCTTGTCTAAAAGTGAATCCGGCTTCCGGGTCATCAATCTGAAAAGAAGAAACACCTAAATCCGCAAATATGCCGGAGAACCCATTGATTGACTCAATCTTAGCAATTGTATCAATCATGCTGAAATTAAAATTATATAATCTTACGTTTTGATATTCGGAAAACTTTTTTTGGCAATGACTGAAGGCTGTTGTATCAACATCGGTTCCTATTAATACTGCATCATTGCTTAGTCTTTTAATAAACTCTGCGGTATGACCTCCAAAACCGAGGGTTCCGTCAAAGTAGATTCCCCTTTCGTCCGTAATTAAAAAATCTGAACTCTCATTCAACAATACCGGTTGATGAAATTCAGTTATCACAAGCTCATCACCTCGGCTGCAATATCTGCAAACGATTCTTCTGAACTGTTTATGTAGTCGTTATAAATCTGCGGGTCCCAAACTTCAATTTTCTTTAATGCCCCAAGAATCAATACTTCATTCTTTATGCCGGCATACTCTAGTAAGTTCTGCGGAATTAATATCCTTGCCTGCGAATCCATCGTATCTTCATGTGCATTATGAAGCATAGTTCTTATCAAGCGGGACTGCTTAGGCAGAAACGGATTCAGCTTCTGTAGTTTTTCTTCAATTTCAAGCCATTTGTCTTTAGGATAAATATCAATACACTTATCCACTCCCTGAACCATAACAAAACTATTGTCTGCTTCGGGAGCGACATAACGACGTAATTTTGAAGGAATACTGACTCTTCCTTTTGTATCTATTGAATGTAAATAATGACCTTTGAACATTTAACTTTTCCATTTTTTGGGACTTTCCACCACTTTTCCCCACTACATCCCAAAATAATGGAAAATTTTAATGAAAGTCAAGAAGAATCTTCAATTATTTTCAAAAAAAATGTGGAAGCAAACAAAAAACCCGTATCCTATCACGGATACGGGTTTAAAAAGGAGGTTTTTAGGTTATTATGAATTTTTTACTTGTTACTTTTATAATCCCTGTACGCAAGTAACGAAATTCTTTTTACATCTTTATTAGGACATCTTGAGGAGTAATTTTTTAAGAATTCAATACCATGTTCATCCTTTATTTCATATAAAGAAAGAACCACCAGTTTCTGAATGTCTTCTTCTTTGCTTTTCTTAATAACTTCAATTAAGCAGTCAACGGTCTCCTCAACTTTATATAATCCCGCATAATAAATGCATGTCTTCTGTACACCATGGTTTTCAGATTTTATCCCCGCTATTAGATTATCAAGGGCATATTTGTTTTTAAAGGTCGTTCCTTGATTAACAACCTTTTTGGGACCG
>DAIRET010000059.1:12046-15584 GCA_036795455.1 Ignavibacteriaceae bacterium | reverse complement strand
TTGGGTTATTCAAACGGAACAACAGGTGGAGCAAGTATTGAGAATCATGTTGTTTACGTATCCACCGTAGCAGAACTTACTTCGGTTATGCAGGGTAGAATTGATGCAAACGGTACACTCGGCTTTCCGCCTCTAACGGTTTACGTAGTCGGAATTCTATCCCGCGATTCAGGTATCGGTGAAATGGTTGACGTTAAAGATGTTTATGATATTTCGATTATCGGTGTGGGAAGCGATGCCACTATAACCGGTTTCGGGTTAAATATAACAAGAAGTAAGAATATAATAGTAAGAAACATAAAGTTTGCAAGCTGGAGTGATGATGCTATTTCGGTGGACGCAAACGATGATGTTAATAAAGGGAATCACGTCTGGATAGACCATTGTACATTTACGTATACTCCGCCTGCCGGTTATCCCGCAGCTTCCGGTCCCGATGGTTCTGTTGACATAACGCATACTGCAACTTATGTAACTGTATCTTTCTGTTTGTTTGATGGAACCGATAAAAACAGTCTTGTCGGGCATTCAAACAGCAATGTTGTTGATACAGCAATGCGGGTAACATATCATCACAATTGGTTTAAGAATTCGAATCAGAGAAATCCACGTGTTCGCTTCTGCAAAGTTCATGTCTTTAATAATTATTATACCAACAACTCAATTTACGGTGTGTCTTCAAACCTTGAAGCTGATGTACTTGTTGAGGGAAACTATTTTTACAACACCCCTATTCCAACGGAAACATCCAGGGACGGAAGCCCTCCCGGTGATTTAGTGGAGCGGTATAATATTTTTGTTGATTGTGGTACACCCGGTACACGCGGTGCTGCTTTTGAAGCAAGCGATTACTATTACTATGCATTAGACCCGGCTGCCGAAATACCGCAGATTGTTCCTCCACTTGCAGGAAGCGGCATATATGATTTCAGCAACCCGAACTATATAGTTCCTGTCGAACTTGTTTCTTTTACCGCCTCGGTAAACGGAGCAAATGCCGTCTTACAATGGATTACTGCAACCGAGTTGAATAACCATGGTTTTGAAGTTCAAAGAAAAAATAAAAACAGTAATTGGATTAATGTTTCTTTCGTAAATGGGAATGGAACGTCAACCGAAAAGAGTATTTATAGTTACACCGATATTGATTTACATCCGGGTAAATATGAATATAGATTAAAACAAGTCGACTATGACGGGAAGTATACTTATTCACCGGTTATATCGGTTGAAATAGGATTAACACCGGGAAAGTTTGAACTAGCACAGAACTACCCGAATCCGTTTAACCCGGTAACGACAATATCGTTTACGATAGGAGCATCTTCATTCGTGTCATTAAAGATTTTCGATGTACTCGGGAACGAAATTGAAATGCTTGTGAATGAAGAAATGCAGCCTGGCGCTTATTCCAAATCCTTTTCCGCTTCAAAGTTTGCAAGCGGAGTTTATTATTACAGGCTTAGTGCGGGTGGCTATGTTGATACAAAAAAAATGTTACTTTTGAAGTAAAAAAACAGAGAGAAATGATGATGAAAAAAATAGCATTCTTTTTACTCATATTATTCGTTATTGAGATTCAACCGCAGCAGAATCAAAACATTAATAACAATGAAGCAGCTGGAAAAATAATCGACAGCTTCATTGCCCTTCACCCGGATACAGTAGCGTATAAAACTGAAGCAAAAAGTTACAGATGGAATTATGAGCAGGGACTTATTCTTGATGCAATCTATCAATACTGGAAATTGACAGGTGATCAAAAGTATTTCGATTATATAAAAAAGAATATTGATTACTACATACTGGAAGACGGAACAATCAAAACATATCGAATGTCTGATTTCAATATAGACAATGTATCTTCCGGTAGAGTTTTGTTATACTTGTACGAACTTACGAAAGATGAAAAGTATAGAAAAGCGGCTGATACATTAAGAGAACAATTAAAACATCACCCGCGGACGAGCGAAGGAGGATTCTGGCATAAAAAAATCTATCCATATCAAATGTGGCTTGACGGCTTGTATATGGCGGAACCGTTTTATACATGGTACGCAGCAACATTTAACGATCCGGATGCTTTCGATGATATTGCAAATCAATTCTTACTCACAAAAAAGTATCTCAAGGATGACAAAACCGGGCTTTATTATCATGGCTGGGATGAAAGTAAAGAACAGAAATGGGCTGACCCGGTTACAGGGCGATCACCAAATTTTTGGGGACGCTCAATCGGCTGGTTTATGATGGCGATTGTTGATGTGCTGGATGTATTTCCGCAGCAACACCCGGCAAGAAACGAATTAATAACAGTCCTTCAGGATTTATCTAAGAGCCTTCTTACTTATAGAGATTCAAAAACAAATCTGTGGTTCCAGGTATTGGACAAAGGAGACCTTGAAGGTAATTATATTGAAGCTTCTGCCTCTACAATGTTTGCTTATGCTTTTCTAAAAGGAGCGAACAAAGGTTATCTCGATTATAGTTTTTTTAGTGTTGGAGAAGAATCATTCAGTTCGATATTAAAACATCTTGTTACGAAAGATGAAAACGGTTTTATATATCTTAATGATGTCTGCTCTGTTTCGGGACTTGGCGGTAAACCCTACCGCGATGGAAGTTACGAATACTATATAAGCGAGCCGAGAAGGGTGAACGATTTTAAAGGGTATGGTCCTTTTATGCTTGCAGCAATTGAGTTGATGAAGAAGTCCAATACAAAAAAGAAAACAATAGGATTGGATTACTACTTCAACAATGAATGGAAAGATGGTAAGCAGTGGCACTATACATGGGATGATAAATCCAACGGCGGTTTTTATGAATTGGGAGGGATTTTCAAGCAATATGGTGCGGAGATTACTTCAGTAAAAACTGCTCCTTCACCTGAAGCATTAAAAGGCATTAATGTTTATATCATTGTTGATCCCGACACACCCGCAGAAACAGAAAATCCGAACTATATTGATGAAGCATCCCGCAACAGTATTACGGAGTGGGTAAAAAATGGGGGTGCTTTACTTGTGATGGTAAACGACAGCGGGAATTGTGAATTTAAAAATATGAATCTATTGATGAACAATTTCGGGATGCAGTTCAACGAAGTACGGCACAACCTTGTAACAGGTAAAAATTTCGATATGGGGAAATTTGATAATCTGCCGGGGCACCCTTTATTCAAAGGGGTAAATAAAATATACATGAAAGAAATCTCCTCAATAAATTTAAGTGAAAACGTAGAACCGGTTTTATCAAGAGGCGATGATGTTTACATGGCGATAACTAAGTTTGGTGATGGCTATGTAGTTGCAGTAGGCGACCCCTGGCTTTACAACGAATACATTGACAATCGAAAATTACCGGAAGAATTTGAAAACTATAAAGCAGCAGTAAATCTCGTGAAATGGCTTTTAGATTTAGCGAATTAAAATAGAAACAGACAGATGGAAAACAAATCAATATTAGAAAAATTAATTAACAATGGCATATTTGCCGTTGTTAGAATGACCGAGACAAACAAACTGATCAAAGTTGT